>JAAUUR010000174.1 GCA_012031045.1 Leptolyngbyaceae cyanobacterium SM2_5_2 | reverse complement strand
TAACAATCCCCATAGGGTGTCTTCTTGCAGCAGGGGCACGACTACCTCGGCTTGAATCCGAAAATATTCCAGAAACAGGAGCTGATCCTTCGACAGCCCTTGTTCGTAGATATTAGCCACCCCCAGTCCGCGCCCCTGGCGATAGTGGGCCAAAAACTTTTCGTCTACGCTCCAGGGGTCGCGCACTTCCCAGCCCATCATGGCTGGGTAGTCTGGGGCGCAAGACTCCTGGATGACCTTGCCGCTCATATCGGCGGTGCATTGCAGAATAATCACCCGATCCGCTTCAATGAACTCTCTGACGGAGATCACGGTTTGCTGGAGGATGCTGTCTAAATCCAGTAGGGTGCGAATGCGCTGGGCTATTTCTCCCACCAGGCGCTCTCGCTGGGCCTGGAGTATTAGCTCGGTTTCGGCCTGTTTTTGGGCTGAGATATCTAAGGTTACACCTGCCAACCGACTAGTCAGGGCGCTGTCGCCAAATCCCTGCCCTTGAGACAACAGCCAGCGCACAGTGCCGTTGGGCTGAGTCACCCGAAAGTCAATGGCGTAGCGCTGACGATGGTGGAGAGCCTGCTGCAAGGCTTGGTAGACGTACTCGCGATCTTCGGTGTGAACATGCTTAAAGAGGCTGTGGAAATCCCCCTCAAATTCACCTGGAGCCATCCCTAGCAGGGTCTCTAGTTCTTCTGACACTGTCACCGTCTGGGTGGCCAAATCCCAATCTAACGTCCCCATGCGGGCCCCTTTGAGGGCAAGGGTGAGGTGATTTTGGTGAGCCACTAGCGCAGCGGATGTTTGATGGCAGTGGTTAAGGTGGATGAGGCAACCATGACAAAATTCTGCCTCGTTTGGCAAGGTGTAAACCCCCTCTGGCGTTAGGAGGCCAACCCAGTGTCCACTGGAGTTCACCACGGGCAATCCTGGAGCCCCCGTCAGATAGGCCGGTGATGGCTCCCCTTCAATGTGGATATCGAAGGAGGGCCTGAGCCTGTCTAGGGGGGTCATCCAATCGCCCAGGGTGGTCTTTTCAAAGTTAGCCCCGTCGGCAATGGCTTGAGTTACATGCTCGTAGGTAAAAATTCCTGTGGGGGTTTGGGCGCAAGACACAAGGGCATAGCTTTTGGCGGCGGCTGTCATGGCATTGAGGGCTTGCCAAAGGCTCAGAGTCGCCTCTATTTTGAGTGGTGATGGGTCAACAGTTACCATCTGCCCCAAGGTTGGGGTCAGCACTTGAGTGGGCATAGAACAGCCCATCGTCTGGGAAGCATCGTTAGGAGTCACAGCGTGGTTGGGTAAGACGAGGGCATCTGGCAGCCGATGAGATTGGGGGGCAGTTGCTCGCTAGGCTAGACCAGGAAGCGGCTAGGGAGAGGGGGGAAATTACTGGTATCAGGGGCAGTACAGGGTTGCAATCTAGGTTGCATCAGAGTTCCCGCCTGGGTTATTGGGGGTACATGGGTATGTTGGGCCTTAATAAATACGTTAGAGTCCTAACATTTCGCAATAATTATGGCAAGAGTGCTATCGGGTGGAAAGCCTTGCGGTATGGTGAAGAACAAGTCTATCTACGGTACATCTTCTTAACATGACTCTGGCTCAGCCACCCCACAGGAAAGCTCGGGCACTTCGCCCTGGTGCCCCGCGTCCGGCTAAAGAACTCTGTAGTGAGTGCGGCTTTTGTGATACTTACTACATTCATTACGTTAAAGAAGCCTGCGCCTTTTTAAATCAGCAGTTTCCCGCGTTGGAACAGCAAAGCCACGGTCGTAGCCGCGATTTAGAGACCGAAAACGAGGTCTACTTTGGGGTGCATCAAGATATGCTGGCCGCCCGCAAGCAGCAGCCTATCGAAGGGGCGCAGTGGACGGGCATTGTCAGCACTATTGCCATTGCTATGCTGACTCAGGGCAAGGTGGAGGGCGTCGTCTGCGTGCAAAATACGGAGAGTGACCGCTTCCAACCCCAGCCCGTGCTGGCCACTACCCCGGAAGAAATCCTGGCGGCTAGAGTCAATAAACCCACCCTTTCCCCCAACCTCTCGGTGCTGGAGCAGGTCGAGCAGTCGGGTATGAAGCGCCTGCTGGTAATTGGGGTAGGCTGCCAGATTCAAGCGCTACGGGCCGTGGAAGACAAACTGGGGCTGGAGCAGCTCTACGTTTTGGGTACGCCCTGTGTGGATAATGTGAGCCGGGCCGGGCTGCAAAAGTTTCTGGAAACCACCAGCCGCTCCCCCGACACCGTGGTGCACTACGAGTTCATGCAAGACTTCCGGGTGCATTTCAAGCATGAGGACGGCTCCACTGAAACCGTGCCTTTCTTTGGCCTCAAAACCAATCAGCTGAAGGACGTGTTTGCCCCCTCCTGTATGAGCTGTTTTGACTACGTCAACGGTCTGGCAGATTTGGTCGTCGGCTACATGGGTGCCCCCTTTGGTTGGCAGTGGATGGTGGTGCGCAACCCCAAGGGCCAGGAAATGCTGGAACTGGTGATGGATCAACTAGAAACTCAACCGGTTATGAGTCAGGGCGATCGCCACCAGGCGGTGCAGCAGAGCATCCCGGCCTACGACAAGGGGGTAACGCTACCGATGTGGGCCGCCAAAGTTATGGGGGTGTTCATCGAGCGGTTTGGCCCCAAGGGGTTGGAATACGCCCGCTTTTCCATTGATTCGCATTTTACGCGCAATTATTTATACGTCAAACGTAACTATCCCGAAAAGTTAAAGGCCCATGTGCCAGAGTTTGCTAAACGCATTGTGGGCCAGTACAAACTACCCGACTAGGCCGGATGAAGATTCTTCTGGTCGATGATGAGGTAGAACTTACCGAGCCGCTCAGTCGGCTGCTGGCTCGTGAGGGTTATGAGGTCGATGTGGCCACGGATGGCCATCGCGGGTCCCGCATGGCGGCTGAGGATGGCTACGATTTATTGATCCTCGACTGGATGTTGCCGGGGCTGAGTGGCCTGGAGATTTGTCGCCAGGTACGATCACGCCAGGACACTACCCCCATCCTGTTTCTAACCGCTAAAGATACGCTGGATGACCGGGTAGATGGTCTCGATGCCGGGGCCGATGACTACTTGATAAAACCCTTTGAATTGCGTGAACTTCTGGCCCGGGTGCGGGCGTTGGGGCGGCGATCGCTCCAGCGAGAGACGCCATCGGCCTCATCTCGGCTGGTTTTTAGCGACCTGGAGCTTGATCCGGGCAACCAGTTGGCCTATCGTCAGGGGCAGAGCGTGGAGCTATCAGAAAAGGAAACGACTCTGCTAGCCTACCTGCTGCGCCACCCCAACCAGGTGCTAACCCACGAGCAAATTTATCAAGCGGTGTGGGGCGAACAGGATATTCCCAGCCGCAACGTGCTGGCGGCCCAGATGCGGTTGCTGCGCCGCAAGATAGACCCCAAGGGCGTGCCACCGTTGATTCATACGGTGTACGGCAAAGGGTATCGGCTGGGTTCGGTATAATAGATATCTCAATTCTGGATAAATTCTGGATGCAACCGATGACGGCACAAACTCCCACGGTTCAGTTCTATGAGGGGATTCCCGAAGCCATCGATAACGTCAGTCTGCGGCAGAATCCAGCTACGGGAGATCGCACTGTCCTGTTAATCTTTAAGCAGTTGAAGGCGATCGAGCAGTTCCAGAGTTTTCGCAGTCGCTTTTCTAAAGCCCTTAAGATGGTAGACGAAGAGGGCGTAATCACCATTGAGCCTTCCGGTATTCGGTTTATTTTTGGCGGCCCCGAAGGGGATGACTTAGACCGGGTAGAATGCACCCTCACTATTGATCGTGAGGATCATTGGCAGCGGTTCATGCGGTTCATGCACCGCTATGCTGAGGCCAATGGCATGGCCTACGGTGAACCCAACCAGGCATAGTCGGCTGAATGGTTTATTCTAGAAGCCAGTTCAGCTTAACGTTTTAATCCGGTGAGCGAAGCCTTTTTCCTGGGAGAGCTGGGTAGCCAAAGCCTACCCAACCGGGCAACTTGAAGCTGAACCCACACACATGATTAGGTGCCCATGAAAATTGTAGTTACTGGAGCCACGGGGTTTGTTGGCGTTCGTCTGGTAGAACGCCTGCAAGAGGACGGTCACACCGTTGTCGCCTTAACCCGGAGCGCCGCCCATGGTCGTAAAGTTTTTCCCGAGATTGCCTTTCCTGGGGTTGAAATTGTTGAGTACAGCCCCCTAGAGTCTGGGGCCTGGCAGTCTGTTTTATTGGGCTGTGATGGGGTGGTGAACCTGGCCGGTGCCCCCATTTCAGAACGCTGGAGCGACACTCACAAGCAGGACATTATGGACAGCCGCAAAGTCGGTACCGAGAAACTGGTGGAAGCCCTGGCCCAGGCAAACCCTCGCCCCGGTGTTTGGGTCAATGCCTCCGCCATTGGCTACTACGGCACTAGCGAAACCGCCACCTTTGACGAAACCAGTGCCCCCATTGCCGATGACTTTCTCTCTAAGGTTTGTCAAGCTTGGGAAACTGCGGCCCAACCCGTGAAAGACTACGGGGCTCGTCTGGTCATTTTACGGCTGGGCATTGTGCTGGGTATGGGTGGAGCCGTGGCCAAAATGCTGACACCCTTTCGGATGTTTGCCGGTGGCCCGATCGGCAGCGGTCGCCAGTGGTTTTCCTGGATTCATCGCGACGACCTGGTGAATTTAATCCTGCAAGCCCTTAACGATCCGCAAATGCAGGGCGTGTACAATGCAACGGCTCCCAATCCGGTACGCATGGCCGAATTTTGCAAAACCCTGGGCAAAGTGCTGAATCGTCCATCCTGGCTGCCCGTGCCAGACTTGGTGCTAGAAACTATCCTGGGAGACGGCGCCCAGGTTGTTCTGGAAGGTCAACAGGTGCTCCCTCAACGAACTGAGGCGACCGGGTTCCAGTACCAGTACAGCCAGGTGAAAGATGCCCTGGTGAATGTTGTCAATAGCTAGCCTTTAAACGCCTATGGATCTCGGAGATTTCCGCCGCGACTACACCCAGCGAGGGCTGGATCTGCCTGACCTGGCCGCTAACCCCTTTGAGCAATTTACCCTTGGTTTGAGCAAGCCTGCGAAGCTAACTTACTGGAGCCCAACGCGCTGGTGCTGTCTACGGTGTCACCAGCGGGGGTGCCCTCCCAGCGCACGGTGTTGTTGAAGTATTTCGACCAAAACGGCTTTGTATTTTTTACCAATTACGGCAGCCGTAAGGCGCAGCACATGGAGGGCAATGCTCAGGTGTCCATGCTGTTTCCCTGGTATGGGCTGGAGCGGCAGCTGGCCATTGTGGGCACGGCGGCCAAAATCTCGGCAGCGGAATCGTTGAAGTATTTCTCGTCTCGTCCCCGTGGTAACCAGCTTGGGGCGTGGGTATCCCAGCAGAGCCAAATTATTTCATCGCGGCAGCTGCTGGAGATGCAGTTCGAGAAAATGAAGGAAAAGTTCCGCAACCGGGAAATTCCGCTGCCGGATTTTTGGGGCGGGTACCGGGTAAAGCCAATAAGTTTTGAGTTCTGGCAGGGGCGACCGAGCCGACTCCACGATCGGTTTTTGTATGCTTTGGATAGGGCGGGCGAGTGGGAAATTATGCGGTTGTCGCCCTGATGCCTACAGGGTTGTCTATCTGAGCTTTTGCTTGATGAAGGCCAGCACTTTAGCCAGTTGGCCTTTCAACTGCGCAACTTCGCCCTGGAGTTGCTGCACCTGGGCTTGCAGCGCTTGGAATTCAGCCAGGCTAACGCTGCCTTGGGGAGTAGCCGCCGCCACCGCTGCATCCGCCGTGGTGATGGGCGTGACCGTACGACGCGGCTTACGGGCCTTCACCATAGCTGACTTAATCGCTTCGATGAGTTCCTTTTGCTCAAAGGGCTTTTGGATGAACTCAAAATACTCGAAGGGTTCCGACATTTTTTCGGTCACTTCTTCTTTGCGGCCCGACATCAGCACCAGCGGAATGCGCTGCAGGTCTGGATTGGCCTGAATTTCTTGAAAGACTTCCCAGCCGCTCATGCGGGGCAGTAGAAAGTCGAGCATGATCAGATTGGGGCGCTGGTCACGGATGGCGTCCATCCCTTCCACGCCATCTTTGGCCTCAATGACGTCAAAATTCCCCTGGGGCAGCATGTCGCGCACCCGCATGCGAATGACTCGACTATCATCAATGACCAAAATCTTATGACTTGCCACAATAGACTCCTTCTACGGTGTCGAAGCAGAATGTAGAGAATGGGTGCCATCCATCATAGTTCAGGTTTCCGGAAAACTCCGAACTTGGCTTAAGAATGGAAATCCCAGGCCCATATTAGCGTTTCAGGTACGGCTTTTCCAGATTGACGAGCTGGCGTTGGGGGCTAGCCCGTTAGCTGGCCTGCGGAATCGCGGTTTAGTGTTCCCGGTCTGGAGGCCTGGCTATCTGGTAGGCGGGGGTGGCGATCTGGGTGGGCTAGCGGAAGGCCGCAATAGTCTGTACCTGGAGGCAGAATTCTCCGGGTCTAAAGTAGGGATTTAGGGCTTTGTCGTACTCAAATTTGCTGAGCATCAGCTGCAGGGAACGAATGCTGGATGGGTCAAGGGGTTTGGCATCGGGTTGAAATTTGGTCCGAAAGACCGGGTTGAGTTCGGAGAAGGGAAGCCGCACCGTAATCCACTCCTGGGGTACTGTATCAAAGGAATAGCCGTAGGCGATGGCATCCCAACCCTCGCGATCGCGCAGGAAAATTTATAGCGCTGGCCATCGCCCATCACCCGCAGTTCAATGCCCTGGTAGGCCGCCAGATTGAGCGGAGGCTCAAAGTTACGGGTGCGGACAGAGGCAAAACCGCCGGAGTTTTCAGTGGATACCAGCCCCGTAAAGCGGGCGAACTTTTCCCCTGGTTGCAGGCCGCTACGGCTAATGCCGCCCATGACAACATCGTCTAAGGCACCCCAGGGGGCCAGTTGTTCGGGGTTGGGCTGAGTAAAGTCAAACAATAGGCCATTCTGGGGTTGAGGCGGCATGGGTGCGGTGGAGCCCGTCATCATAGTTCTTAACCAGCTTACGACAGGAATAGAGTCAAAAAAGCCCAAGGTTCCTACAAAACGGCCAAAATCCCACGAGCGGTTAGATGGCGTCATGGTGTATTCCTCCTGGTGCTTGTCGGCGGTTTAGAACTGATCCTAACCTGACTAACCTACCGCAATCCTCAAACCAGGCACCTCTTCCAGAAGACCTAGTCCAGAAAGGCAGCCGTCGAAGGCAAACGGCAGAATAGAAAACCTGGATTGAGACAGGTTTCCGGCCTGTCTCATGAGTGCGTTACTACCGCTGTAGAGTACTGAGCCTGTATCGATTTTGCGTTTATGCAGAAATTCCTGGCAGATTTTTCACCCCCGCGTCAACCTTCCCACGATGCCCCCGGTGGCGGCCAGATAATCCTGGGGAGTCAGCCACAACATCAGCCCTCGCTTACCCGCCGATACGGCCACCTGGGCCAAGGTCTGGATGGACTCATCCACATAGACTGGATAGGCTTTTTTGGTGCCGAGGGCGGTAACGCCACCGCGAATGTAGCCAGTGAGGGGCTGGACATCCTTGAGGGGAACCGTGTCGGTTTTGCGATCGCCCACCAGCTGGGCCAGGGCCTTGAGATCGAGCTGGGCGTTGCCGGGGATGACAGCCAGACAGACGCCGGTGCGATCTCCTTTGGCTACCAGGGTCTTAAATACCTGGGCTGGGGGTAGCCCTAGTTTCTCGGCCACCCGCTCAGCGGCTAGATCCGCTGGGTCAACGTCGTATTCCAGCACCTGGTAGGGCAGGTTAAAGCGATCCAGAATGCGGGCGGCATTAGTTTTGCTCATGGCAGTTAGCGAGGGATGGGTAGGGTTTGGCCCAGGCTGAGGTTCAGAGAGGCTCAGCCGCCAACCACCCGGTTAGGCGTTGCAGGTAAACAGGCGCACCAGAAAGTAATTAACCATCTTGGCCCCGTAGGGCGAATCCCACCAGATCACGGGGTAGCAGCCGATTGGGTCTTGCAGGTTATAGGTAGCCTGATCGAGGGTTTTCCACTGATCGTTGGCGCTCCAGCCCACTTGTTCACCCAGGCGTCGCAGCAGGGGTAGATCCTGCGCGATAGCCGTTTCCAGGGTGCCGCCCACCTCCTGGTAAAGCCGCAGTTGCACGCTAAAGCCAAAGCGACCGCCGGTATAGGTCGTCCATAGCCGATCAATCACCCGCAGTACGCTACAGGGAAACTGCCTAACGGCATCGGGGGTAAGGTCTTCCCGGTCGGGCGTACCGGCCTCTAGCAGCAAAACATGGAGCGTTTCTTCATCCGCTTCCCGGAGTTTGCCGGTTTTAAGCAACGATTGCAAGCGTTGATAGCGCTCTACATCCGTCACCAGAGTAAGGGCATCCTCTAGGCGGGCAATGCGCTCAGTCAACCCCTGCTGAATAAAGGCTTCTAATTTGGCCTCCATAGAGCTCAGACGATGGGCCAGATCAAGCTGTGGATCGTCTTCGTGGTCTATCATGCTGTCTTTAACCTGTGTGAGACTCAAATGGGGTCTATGGTCGGAAACTACCCCGATAATTTCGCCCCGTGGCTATGGGTGGCAGTTAGGCCAGCGGCTCTCCGTCTTGGATAGGGCGTAGGGCAACACTCTCCGGGGTAAGAGCACGCTCCTCGGTGGTCGAATACTGATTTTGGCCGACGGAACGCGGGGGGCCAGCATTGGGTGGTTTACCCAAGAATAGCCACTCAGATAGCCCCTTCAGGATCACGTAGAGGACAGGCACCACCAGCAGACTCAGCACAGTGGCTACCAGCAGCCCACCAAACACGGTGTAACCCACCGACCAGCGGCTGGCGCTACCGGCTCCAGTCGCAATCAGTAGCGGAAAGAAACCCACCAGAGAGGAAATCGCTGTCATGATGATGGGGCGAAAGCGCTGCTCGGCGGCAGCAACGGCGGCGGGAACCAGCCCTAAACCCTGGCTGCGGGCCTGGTTAGCAAATTCCACAATCAAAATGGCGTTTTTACTGGCTAGACCAATCAGCATCACCAGTCCCACCTGGGCATAGATATTAAGTTCTAAGCCTCGCAGAAACAGGAATATCAGCGCCCCTAGCACAGCCAGCGGCACCGTCAGCAGAATAATAATCGGGTCGATGTAGTTTTCGTACTGGGCCGCCAGCACCAAAAACACCACCACCACTCCCAGGCTAAAGATGAGACCAGCTAAGCCGCCGGAGGCAATTTCTTCCTTAGCGGTGCCCTGCCAGGCTTGGCCTACCACGGGTAGCGCGGCCTGGGTGTGGGCCTCGGTCATCGCCTGGATTAGCTGGCCAGAACTGGCCCTCGGTGCTGGTAGCCCCTCTAGCTTGATGGAGCGCAGCAGATTGAAGTGGTTAATGGTCGATGGGCCTACGACTTCTTGCTGGCTAACAACTTCGCCTAGGGGCACCATGTGCCTGCTGCGATCGCACGTAGATATTGTCAATATCGCTTGGCTCGTTGCGGAAGGGGGTATCAGCCTGGACGTAAACCCGGTAGTTGCGCCCGCCGAAGGTAAAGTCGTTAACGTAGCGAGAGCCCAGGTAGGTGCCCAGGGCAGAGAGGGCAGAGTCGATGTTGATATTCAGAGCTTTGAGGCGATCTCGGTTGATATCCAGCCGCAGTTGCGGTGAACTAGCCGTAAACTGGGTAAACACCCCCGCCGAGGCTGGCGATTGGTTAGCCAGCCCCATAATTTCGTAGGCATTACCCAAAAATTCATCGATGGTCATCTGGTTGCCGCTGCGGTCTTGTAGCTGCATTTCTAGGGCACCCGTGGGGCTAAAGCCAGGAACGGGCGGGGCATTAAAGGCAATCACCAGCGCGTCTTGAATGCCCTGCAAGGCTCCATTGACCTTGGGCAACAGGCCCATAACGGAAGATTCGGAACCTTTGCGATCGGCCCAGGGGGCTAGGGTAGCAAAGAACACGCCGCGATTGGGCGATGGCCCATCAAAGCCAAACCCGGATAGCAAAAACGTGCTCTCTACCTCTGGAAACTGAGAGATGATTTCATTGGT
>JAAUUR010000173.1 GCA_012031045.1 Leptolyngbyaceae cyanobacterium SM2_5_2 | reverse complement strand
GGCAATGGTGTTACCGGGGATTGGGTTAGCCGAAAACACAACCGTATCTCTAGCTTTGATTCTGATTTGCCGGTGAGCATCATCGGCAATGCGGGTAAGAGCCGCCATCGGCTCTCCCTGGGAACCTGTGGTGAGAATCAGCACATTCTCATCCGCCGTTTGGGCCAGCCCCCGCAGCGGTTGGAACAGACTATCAGGGCACTTGATATAGCCTAAATCGCGGGCGTGGGCAATCACATTAAGCATGGAGCGCCCCACGACAAATACCTTGCGATGATGTTTCTGGGCCAACTCCAAAATCATATTGACCCGATGCACCGACGACGAAAACGTGGTAACGATTAAGCGCCCCTCGGCCTTCGCAAATTCTCGATCAAGGTTGGGGAAAACCGTTCGCTCTGAAGGAGTATGCCCTGGGAGTTCAGCATTGGTAGAGTCACTAATCAGACACAGTACCCCACGTTCCCCAGCTTCAGCCAGCCTTTGAACGTCAAAGGTTTCTCCATCAACCGGGGTAAAGTCAAACTTAAAGTCGCCAGTATGAATAACTACACCAACCGGGGTGTGAATAATCACCGAACAACTGTCGGCAATGGAGTGAGTGTTGCGAATGTATTCAACCAAAAAGGAATTACCCACCCGCACTGTTTCCCGTGGCCGCACCCGGCGGAGTTCTGTTCGATCAGCCACACCGGCCTCTTCTAGCTTATCTTCCAGTAAAGCCATAGCCAGGCGAGGGCCGTAAATCACGGGAATATCAAACTGTTTGAGATGAAAGGCAATCCCGCCGATGTGATCTTCGTGCCCGTGGGTTACGATCATGCCTTTAATTTTGTGCCGATTTTCCCTCAGGTAAGTAACATCAGGCAGCACAATATTGACACCATGCATACCATCGGTCGGAAAGGCAAGCCCAGCGTCTAGGAGCATGATTTCGTCGTTAATTTCAAACACACAGGTGTTTTTACCAATTTCATGCAGCCCACCTAGGGGAATGATCTTGAGGGCTTGGTTAGCGTTTTTTGCAGTCATAAACAACTATCTCGTGGGTTAAAACAATCAGAAAGCTAATGAAAAACTTTGTAGCTAAGTCAGAATCAAAACATAACAAAAGCCTGGTTAAGCCTTAGCAGGCTAGGCTCATTTGTGCTGTACAAAATAACCAGAACGGCTGTCTCGGCAAACAGTCACTCATGGCTGACTGGATAGCTGACTCGCAGCGGCAGGGGAAACAAATAACCAGACGTAAAAACTTATACAACCACCATGACATACGGCTAGCAATACAGAAAAACATTAAGAAAACCCATAAGCTTACTATCAATAACGCCGAGGAAACCTATTCAATTGTTGGGCCGACTGTAACGGTCAGCCAATGAAGCATGCATCAATGCTACGGCCTAGCTAGGGGTCAAAGCGGACGAGCCTCAGAAACCATAGTCGGAATTTGCTTGATGACCTCGGCAATGGCGGCTTCCACAGAGGCCTCAGGAGCACAAAGCGGTAAGCGTACTGAACCAACATCCCACCCCTCTAGCGTCAGCGCCGCCTTAACAGGCACCGGATTGGTAGTGACAAATAAAACTTTAAACAGCGGTAGGAGACTACAGTGAAGGCTAGCCGCTAACTTCACATTGCCAACTTCATAGGCCTGAATCATCCGTTGAAGCTGTGGCCCCACCAAATGACTAGCCACACTGACAACACCAGAACCACCCACGGCCAGAATCGGCAAGGTTAGCGAGTCATCTCCGGAGTAAATCAAAAAATCATCGGCGGTGTGGCAACGAATCTGGCTAACCTGGTCAAGGCTGCCGCTAGCTTCCTTAATCGCCACGATATTGGGGACTTGAGCTAGCCGAACCACCGTGTCTACGGCCAGATTGCAGCCGGTTCGCCCTGGAATGTTGTACAGCATGAGGGGTAGGTCGGGTACAGCCTGAGCTATCTGGCTAAAGTGTAGATACAGCCCCTCCTGGGAAGGCTTATTGTAATAAGGCACGACCTGAAGTGCCCCATCAAGCCCCAAATGACTGGCCTTGCGGGTGGCTTCAATGGCCTCATGGGTCGAGTTTGACCCCGTTCCTGCAATTACCTTGGCTCGCCCTGCCACAGCCTGCTTAACGGTCTTAAAAAGCTGGTACTCTTCGTCCCAGGTAAGGGTTGGAGATTCTCCCGTTGTGCCACAGATAACGAGACCATCGCTGCCATGACGGACTAGGTGATCCGCCAGACGCTCTGCCACAGTGTAGTTGACAGAACCATCCGGGGAGAATGGCGTCACCATAGCCGTAAGCACTCTGCCGAAATATACCACTCGACTCCGTTACCTAATATCTACAAGGTGGGGCAACCTGGCCCCAAGACTACCTTAACCGCTGCCCCCTGATTATACAACCTTGTCTGAGCGGCAAGGATTATGCCATAGCCAAGAGCCTGGATGGGCTATTCAACCATTAACGGAGTAACTAGCTCCGCCTTAGTCGTGATTAATTCAGCAATTTGAACGGCATTGAGAGCCGCTCCTTTGCGAATTTGATCGCCACTGAGCCAGAGCTCCAAGGCATTAGGGTTAGAAATATCCTGACGGATACGACCCACCAGAACATCGTCCTGACCACTGGCGTCTATGGGCATAGGAAAGTAGTTGCGGCTCCAATCTTCTACAACTTTGACTCCGGGAGCCTGGGCTAGCCACTGCTTAGCCTCGGTGACTGAGAAAGGCTGCTCAAACTCCATATTAATGGCTTCGGAATGCGCCCGCAGTACGGGAACCCGCACGCAGGTAGCCGAAATCCGCAGCTCTGGAAACCCAAAAATCTTGCGGGTTTCGTTCACCATTTTCATTTCTTCCTGGCAGTAGCCCAGCTCGTTAAGGGCGGAGTTATGGGGGAACAGATTAAAGGCCAGGGGGTAGGGAAAAATCTCGGCCACGGGCGATTCCCCTGCCAGTATGGCCTGGGTCTGCTGTTTGACCTCCTCCATGGCACGGGCTCCGGCCCCGCTAGCCGACTGGTAGGTAGCCACCACCAGCCGTTTGACGGGCTGCACCCGATGCAGAGGCCAAACGGCCAGCGACATCAAAATAGTCGTGCAGTTTGGGTTAGCAATAATCCCCTGGTGTGCTCTAGCGGCTTCGGGGTTGACCTCCGGTACCACCAGCGGAACCTGTGGATCCATCCGGAAGGCGCTAGAGTTATCAATCGCAATCGCCCCCGCCGCTACAGCCCTAGGCAACCACTCTTGGGAAATGGTTCCTCCGGCTGAGGCTAAAACTAGATCAACGCCTTGGAACGCTCTTTCGCTCAGCGCTTGAACCGTCAAGGTCTCTCCCTGGAAGGACAACGTTGTACCCGCAGAACGAGGGGAGGCCAGCAATGTCAGGTTCTTAATAGGAAAGCAGCGCTGGGCCAAAATCGCCAGGAGTTCAGCTCCTACTGCGCCCGTAGCTCCTAAAATCGCCACATTCAACCCGTTTGACACAATACTATCCCTCTCTAGCTCTGCCATGAAAACCATCTGCTGATAGTAGCATCTGTAGTCTACTTGTTCTGCCCTTTGCATCGTTGTTTAACTATCGCCAACCAGAAGCTTTTATTTGGAGTATGCTTGTTAACTGCGTCAAACGTTCTTGATGAATAGCTCTGTAGTCAAAGACCCCATGAAAGTTACCCAGGAAGTACTACCCGACAGCCAGGTGGGATTAGAAATAGAGATCTCACCGGAGATGTCCCAAAAGACCCACGACCAAGTGCTCAGTAAATTGATGCGCACCGTTAACGTTCCTGGCTTTCGCAAGGGAAAGGTACCGCGTCCAGTATTTCTCCAGCGCATTGGCGTGGCCCAGTTTAAAGCAGCAGTCCTTGAAGAGCTGGTGCAGTCAGCGGTTGACCAGGCAATTAAGCAGGAAAAAATTGAAGCTATTGGCAACTATCAGCTCAAGTCATCCTTTGATGATTTGGTCAATCAGTATGAACCGGGCCAGATCTTGACCATTGCGGCGGCGGTGGATGTGCCGCCCCGTGTGACGTTGAAGCAGTACAAGGGGCTTTCTGTGCAGGCGGAAGAAATCCTGCCTGATCTGGAGCGTGTGGATAAAACGCTGAAGCAGCATCAGAACAACATGGCCACCCTAGTACCCATTGAGGATCGCGCTGCCCAAATGGGCGATGTGGTGGTGGTTGACTTTATTGGAAAGATCAAAACTGACGCCGGGGAGCTTGAAGAATTTACTGGTGGGTCTGCCACTGATTTCCAGGTTGAGCTAGAAGCAGGACGGTTTATCCCTGGTTTCGTAGAAGGCATTGAGGGCATGGGGTTGGAAGAATCGAAGGATTTGGAGATAGCCTTTCCCGATGACTATTCACAGGCTGATCTGGCTGGAAAGCCGGTGGTTTTCTCCATCACCGTAAAGGAAATTAAAGAAAAGGAACTGCCCGATCTAGACGACGACTTTGCCCAGGAAATCAGCGAGTTTGAGACCATTGAAGAACTCAAGGCTTCTCTGGAGAAGCGCTACATCGACGAGGCCGAGCAAAGCACCAAAGCTAACAAAGACGCGGCTCTGCTGGAAGCGCTGGTAGAGCACCTGGAGGCCGAGATTCCCAACACCCTGGTGCAGCGGGAGGTGGATTTTCTGTTGACCCAGACGATTATGCAACTTAGTCGGCAGGGGATTGATGTCAACAAGCTATTGACTCGCGACCTGATCGACAACATGCGCCAGCAGGCTCGTCCCGATGCGATTGCCCGACTGCGCCGCACCCTAGCTTTGGGAGAAGTGGCTAAGCAAGAAAACATCGCGGTTGAAGAGGGGGTCTTGGAAGCCAAAGTGCAATCGACCATGGCTGATATTGAGGATCCCAGCCAGATTGATCCAGACCGATTGGTTCAGGTGCTTCAGGAGGAACTACTCCAGGAGAAAATTTTGGCTTGGCTAGAGAATGCCAATACCATTGAACTGGTTCCTAAAGGGAGTCTACAACCCAAGGATGAAAATGCCTCACCCGTTGAGGTAGACGCTGTTGCCGCTGATACCACCAGCGATGCTGATAACTTGGTCGAAGTAGAAGCCGTAACCGATACGCCAGAGGAAACGGCTGTCTCTCAAGGAGATGAGTCGTCCGTTGCTACCCCCTCCGAGGACTCTCGTTTAGCGAGTACTGAGGAGGAGTAAGTGGCTTAACGGCGGTTCAGATAAGTTTTCATGACCCGTGAGCTGGATGACGCGGCAGCCCAAATTTTTTGGGGCATAATGGCGGTTAGAAG
Source organism: Leptolyngbyaceae cyanobacterium SM2_5_2 (assembly GCA_012031045.1). GTDB lineage: Bacteria > Cyanobacteriota > Cyanobacteriia > Phormidesmidales > Phormidesmidaceae > Nodosilinea. Next base: position 4,801 of record JAAUUR010000173.1, on the reverse strand, counting down.
ATGACGGAATTATTCGTTACCTTTACACTAGTCACGGAACTAGGCCGCTAGATTTAAGATATCGGGGGAATACCTTTATCTAGCCTTTGGTCAAACTCATTGCTCTCAGCCCTTGCAATATCCCGTAAACCGACTATGATTGCATCGAATCCTAACGATAGGTCAATTCTTAGCTTGAGTTCTACCGCTACTACTTTGAGTCAGGTCAAGAGTCTGCTGCCCGTTGTAGTTGAGCAATCGGGTCGGGGAGAGCGGGCGTTTGATATCTATTCTCGGTTGCTGCGAGAGCGCATTGTGTTTCTGGGTACGCCGGTAGATGGTCAGGTGGCCGACTCCATCGTGGCCCAGCTGCTCTATCTCGATGCTGAAGACCCAGAGAAGGATGTTCAGCTTTACATCAACTCGCCCGGTGGGTCGGTGACGGCTGGCATGGCCATTTACGATACCATGCAGCAAATCCGTCCTGATGTGGTTACTATTTGCTTTGGCTTGGCCGCTAGCATGGGTGCGTTCTTGCTCTGTGCTGGGGCTAAGGGTAAGCGGCTATCTTTGCCAAGTTCGCGGATTATGATTCACCAACCGCTGGGTGGGGCTCAGGGGCAGGCCGTAGATATTGCTATTCAGGCGAAGGAAATTCTCTACCACAAGAATCGTCTCAACGAGCTGATTGCTTACCATACAGAGCAACCTTTAGAGCGTATTGAAGCCGATACCGAGCGTGATTTTTATATGTCTGCGGATGAGGCCAAGAAATACGGCCTGATTGACGATGTGGTTGAACAACATCGACTTTCAGTTCATCCTGCTGTGACGGCACTCAATTAGGGTCATGTTATGTCTAAGTACGACTCCCATCTAAAATGCTCGTTTTGCGGTAAATCCCAGGAGCAGGTTCGAAAGTTAATTGCCGGGCCGGGGGTCTACATCTGTGACGAATGCGTTGACCTGTGCAACGAAATCTTGGACGAAGAGCTATTCGACTCAGGCACGGCGGTGGCTCAGCCGGTGCCCAGGCGAGAAACTGCATCTCCGGAGCGCTCTCGTTCCACACCAGCCATCTCCCTGAGCCAAATTCCAAAGCCTCGGGAAATTAAAACCTATCTCGATGAGCATGTGATTGGTCAGGATGAGGCTAAGAAAGTTCTGTCTGTAGCGGTTTATAACCACTACAAGCGACTCAGTTATCTTCAGAGCCTAGAGACCGAGTCCACTGACGAAACCATTGAGCTTCAGAAATCCAACATTTTGCTGATTGGCCCCACGGGCTGTGGCAAGACTCTGCTGGCTCAAACCCTGGCCCGCATTCTGGATGTTCCCTTTGCGGTAGCTGATGCAACCACCCTGACCGAAGCCGGGTACGTGGGTGAAGATGTAGAGAACATTTTGCTGCGACTGTTACAGGTGGCCGACCTTGATGTAGAAGAGGCCCAGCGCGGCATCATCTACATCGACGAAATCGACAAGATTGCCCGCAAGAGCGAGAATCCATCCATCACTCGCGATGTGTCTGGGGAGGGGGTGCAGCAAGCCCTTCTAAAAATGCTGGAGGGCACCATTGCCAATGTACCGCCCCAGGGAGGCCGCAAGCATCCTTATCAGGACTGCATCCAGATTGATACCAGCAACATTCTCTTCATTTGCGGGGGAGCCTTTGTTGGGCTAGAGAAAATTGTTGAGCAGCGCATTGGCAAAAATCCATTGGCTTTGTGCAGCCTGGAGAAGCCCAGTTGTCTCGTGAAAAACGAGCGGCAGACGTGCTCCGCCACCTGGAACCCGATGACCTAGTTAAATTTGGCCTTATTCCTGAATTTATTGGCCGCATTCCTGCTATTTCAGTGGTAGAACCCCTGGATGAAGAATCGCTGATGGCGATTCTCACCGAACCCAAGAATGCTCTGGTCAAGCAATTCCAGAAGCTAATGCGGATGGACAACGTGCAGCTTGAGTTCAAGGCCGATGCCCTGCGAGCTATTGCCCGCGAAGCCTATCGTCGCAAAACTGGGGCCAGAGCCCTACGTGGCATCATCGAAGAACTGATGCTGGATGTGATGTACGAGCTGCCCTCTCGGAAAGATTTGAAGCGCTGTACCATTACCCGTGAGATGGTCGAACAGCGTTCTACGGCTGATTTGCTGCTTCACCCTTCTTCTATGCCTAAGCCTGAGTCGGCTTAATCATGGCCTACGTGTGGGTTAACCAGGTCGAACATTACTACGAGTGGGTGGGCACCACAACACCCGGCAGACCAGGTTCGACTAAACCGGTGATGGTATTCATCCACGGCTGGGCTGGTTCTGCCCGCTACTGGCGGAGCACCGCAGCGGCTCTGGCAGAGCATTATGACTGCCTCCTATACGATATGCGCGGGTTTGGGCGTTCCGTTATTGCGCCTGAGCTAGCGTCTTCTGTGCAAGCACGAGGCTACGAGCTAGACACCTTTGCGGACGATTTAGCGGATTTATTGAGCGCCTTAGGGTTAACCAAGGTATCTCTCAACGCCCATTCCATGGGAGCTTCAGTGGCCGTATTCTTCCTGAATCGCTATGCCCACCTGGTAGATCGGGCGATTTTGACCTGCAACGGCATTTTTGAGTATGACAAGGCGGCCTTTGAGGCGTTTTATCGGTTTGGCGGCTACGTGGTGGCGTTTCGTCCCCAGTGGTTGAGGCAAATTCCCCTCATGCCCCGTTTCTTTATGACCCGCTTTCTGCACCGGCCCATTCCTAAAGCTGAGAAGGTGGCCTTTTTAGAAGACTTCCTCAATGCTGACTACGCCACGGCCAAGGGCACGATTTTTACTTCCGTTAGCAAGGAAGCTACCGAAGTCATGCCCGCTGAATTTGCCAAAATCTCAAGCCCCACCTTGCTGGTATCAGGGGAATTTGATCAAATTACCCCACCGGAGCTAGGGCATAGGGCGGCGGAGCTAAATCCTCTCATTGAGTATGCTGTAGTTAGGCAGACTGGCCATTTTCCCATGCTAGAGGATCCAGAAACTTACCTGGGCTACGTCAAAGCTTTTCTGACCAGTTAGAGACTCAGCGACAGACTATGGCAGACCCTGTGACCATTGCCGATATTTACGCCCTATTCCAAACCTCCCAAGCGGAGGCAGATCGTCGCTTTGCCGAAACTGATCGCCGAGCGGTGGAAGCGGATCGCCGCTTGGCTGAACTCAATGCGGCAGCCGAGCGGCGGGCGGCCGAGGCGGATCGGGAGATGCAGGAACTCAAACGTATTGCCGCAAATACCAGCCGCGAGGTAGCTGGGCTCACAACCCGCTGGGGGCAGTTTGTAGAAAACCTGGTGGAACCGTCGGTGGTGCGCCTGTTTCAAGAGCGGGGCATCGAAGTGCAAGAAACCGCCCGTCGGATGAAATCCCAACGACCTAGAGCCGAGATGGAAATCGACATCTTTGCTGTGTATGGGGCTGTGGCTGTAGCCATTGAGGTGAAGTCACGGCTGTCTCGCCAGGACGTAGAGGATTTTTTAGTTCGGCTGGGGCGCTTTAGGCAGGCGTTCCCCCACTACTCGGACTATCGCATTTATGGGGCAGTAGCTGGCATTGAAATTGATGAGGGGGTAGACCGCTATGCCTACCAGCGCGGCTTATTTGTGATTAAACAGACAGGGGATACCGTTACCGTTGCCAATGACATGGCCTTTCTACCTGCAGCCTGGTGACGGGGCGAAGGATGGGTAGAGGAGTAGACGGGTAGATAGGGTAGGGCCGGATGGAGTTTTTACCGACTGAGCAACTGATGGCCCTGGATCGCCAGCATGTGTGGCATCCCTACGCAGCCATGCCTAACACTGGGCCAGTGTTTCCGGTACAGGCGGCCCAGGGGGTTTATCTGGAGTTAGAAACCGGGGAACGGCTGGTAGATGGCATGTCCTCCTGGTGGACGTGTATTCATGGCTATAACCACCCCCGCTTAAACCAGGCCGCCCAGGAGCAGATTGAGCGCATGAGCCACGTCATGTTTGGCGGGCTGACCCATCAACCGGCAGTGCAACTGGCCCATCGTCTAGTGCAGATGACGCCGGAGCCGCTTCAGCACGTCTTTTTTTGTGACTCAGGTTCGGTAGCGGTAGAGGTGGCCATGAAAATGGCGATCCAGTACTGGCACAACCGTGGACAGCCGCAAAAGCAGCACTTCTTAACCCTCCGCCACGGCTACCACGGCGATACCTTTGCGGCCATGGCGGTGTGCGACCCGGTGAACAGCATGCACCACTTGTTTCGCAACAGCCTGATAGAACAGTATTTTGCCGATGCGCCCCAAATTCCCTTTGACGGAGTTTGGCAGGAGGCGGATATCACAAGTTTTACGGCCATTCTTGAGGCTCATCATCAGAATGTTGCCGCCGCCATTTTTGAGCCCGTTGTCCAAGGGGCGGGCGGGATGCGATTCTACAGCCCCAGCTATGTGCGGCGGGCACGAGAGTTGTGTGACCAGTACGGTGTGCTGCTGATTCTGGATGAAATTGCAACGGGCTTTGGCCGCACGGGCAAACGTTTTGCCTGCGAGTATGCCCAGGTATGCCCAGACCTGATGTGCGTGGGTAAGGCGCTAACGGGCGGGTTTATGTCCCTGGCGGCGACTCTGGCCACGAGCGAGATTAGCCAGACCTTTGCCCAGGGCGAGGCAGGAGTATTTATGCACGGGCCGACCTTTATGGCCAATCCCCTGGCCTGTGCCGTGGCTTTAGTAAAATTTAGCCCTGCTAGAGAGCTATGACTGGATTGGGCGCGTGGCCAGCATTGAGGCTCAACTCAAGCACTCGTTAGAGCCCTGCC
>JAAUUR010000172.1 GCA_012031045.1 Leptolyngbyaceae cyanobacterium SM2_5_2 | reverse complement strand
AACATTGAGGTTGGCCGCCGTAATCAGCTTGACGTTTTTCGATGTTGCGGGCCGATAGATAAACGACTTCTTGCTTTTCAGCAATGATCAGCAGTACCTTACCCGTGACATCTACACCCCAACGATCCATAGCCTCAACCAGCTCTTTGGTTTTAGGCCGATCAAACTTGTCCGCAAAGGCTTCTACCACAACGAGATCGTCTACGCGGCTCTGCAACGCTGTGCGCAGAGCTAACCGCCGCTCTTTACGATTCATCTTGACACTAAAATCGCGGGGTTTAGGGCCAAAGGTGACCCCACCGCCTCGCCACAGAGGAGACCGATTAGACCCCGCTCTAGCTCGGCCCGTCCCCTTCTGTCGCCAGGGCTTGCGTCCACCCCCGCGTACTTCAGCACGGGTTTTGGTAGATACCGTTCCCTGCCGGGCATTATTCATCTGCCGCACCAGGGCGCGGTGGACAATATGAGAGGCGGTTTCTTCGCTAGCGACCTTAAGCTCTAAGGTCGCGCTACCCGCCTCCCTGCCCTCCCAGTTTTTTACGGCGCACTCAACCATTGTCTTGACCTATCCCTAAAACGCTCTCAGTCTCTCCAATTGGCCCATCTCTAAAGATTGCAGGACTAGGCCTTCACCCACTTAGCCGGCGTAATGCTCAGCATCCCACCGGGCTTGCCGGGGACAGCTCCCTTAATCAGCAGCAACGTTACGTTCAGCATCAACCCCGAACCACCTGTAATTTGCGCGTTGTAACCTGGGAATTTCCCAACTGTCCCGCCATCCGCTTGCCGGGATAAACGCGACCCGGCGTGGTACCCGCTCCGGTAGAACCGGGCAACCGATGGTTCTTAGAACCGTGAGCCATGGGGCCACGGCGAAAGTTATGACGCTTCTGATAGCCTGCAAACCCGCGTCCGATACTGGTGCCCGCAACATCTACAACCTGACCAGCCGCGAAGGTTTCGGCCGTAATGGCCTGACCTAGCTCGTAGCTATCTGCTGCGTCAACCCGATACTCTTTCAAATGACGGACTGGGGCGCTGCCGGACTTGGCCAAATGGCCAGTTTGGGCTTATTCAAAGCCTTTTCAGCCACTTCCTCAAAACCGACCTGAATGGCGGCATAGCCATCGGTAGCCGGGGTTTTAATTTGCGTTACCACGCAAGGCCCGGCCTGCACTACCGTCACCGGGACAGCGTTGCCCGCCTCGTCGAATATTTGGGTCATGCCCAGCTTTTTGCCGAGAATACCGACTGCCACAGCCTTTCTCCCTACTAACACACTACAAGGTACGCCGCTAACCCCCTAAGGAAGAAGCCATACGCACCTGAACCAACTTACTTCTATGCATCGCTCAGAGCACAAGGTCTACAGCTAGCCGCAAACTCAAGGGCTCTACCTATCGCTAATCAAAAGAAGTTAGCTGCTTAGAGCTGGCAAGGGACTTAATGCTCAGTTACGAGAATCTATCCCTGCACCCATACAGCCAGTCGCCTGGACTTGAGTAGCGCAAAACCACTCAGTATCCTCTTCGGCAGCGATTTACCATATTACAGTGCTAAATCGAATATGTCTACACTTTTAGCAAAAGGTTTTTGCAACGCGTGTATGCCAAGATAGCCAATGATTCCGCTTAGCTCATGCTGGCCGCAATGGCCTTACAATTTCAGGTAGTCTTTGCCGTCAACCTAATGGACCTAGGCAAAACTGCAGGCATCTGGGGTTGGTAAGCCTGAGGGTGTAAACCAGACCGATTGCTGAGTGATTATCGTTATCGTGAGGACAGTCATGGCATTGCTAACGACCGGTAAGTCTTTTATTAAGGATGTTGAAACCAATCGTGCTGTTGCCGTGCGAATGCCTTTGGAAGGCGGTTTTGAAGGCCGCTACGAACGCCGTTTGAAGGCTGCTGGCTATGAAATCCTGAAGTTAACGGCGCGGGGGCTGGGCGATATTGCCGCCTATTTATTGAATGTCCACGGGGTGCGGCCAGCCCACCTGGGTAAGAAAACCGTGGGGAATTCGGCGGCCGTGGGGTATACCTACTTTATCCCTCCAATTTTGACCTACCGTCTAGAAACCATGGCTCCCAAGGCCAAGGGGATGGTGCTGTGGTTAATTGAGGGGCATATTCTCTCTCGCCAGGAAATTGCTTACCTGGTTAACCTACCCACCGTTGAGCCTCGGGTGCGCGTGGTGGTGGAGATGGGCGGCGAGCGCTACTTTAGCTGGGAGCCTCTCGCCAAAGCCCTGTAGCGGATCTTTAGCTCTAGCGTTCTTCCTTAGCTTTAGTGATACCTTTCTCACCCTCCTCTCTAGTTAGCCCGCCATTGCCCGGCCCGTATCGTTCGCTTCAGGCCGGGCAATGGGTAAAGCTAATTTGCGGGGCTAGCTACCAAGATATGCCCACCATTCGGCGGCTGGTGATGCTCTATGCCCTGGCTGGGGTCGATTGTGTGGACGTAGCCGCAGATGTGGCGGTGGTGGCGGCGGCGCGTCAAGGGTTTGAAGATGCGGTTCGTCTAGCTAGATATTTGGGGCATCGTCACCATCGTCTGGCCGATTTGCCGTGGCTGATGATTAGCCTGAATGACAGTGAGGATCCGCATTTTCGCAAGGCTTATTTTGAGGCAGCGCATTGCCCAACGGACTGCGATCGCCCCTGCGAAACCCTCTGCCCTACGGCGGCTATTCAGTTTACGGGCATGGGGCAGGGAGGGGTCATTCCTAACCTGTGCTATGGCTGTGGTCGCTGCCTTGCCGTCTGCCCAATTAATCACATCGTGGCCCAGTCACACCAGTCTAAACCAGAAGATTTTTCCCCAGAGGGGCTCAGTCAAATTGATGCCGTTGAAATCCACACTCAGGCGGGTCGGCAACAAGAATTTGCCGACCTCTGGCAGCGGCTAACCCCCTGGCGTAGCCAACTCAACTGATTTCTATCAGCTGTCCTGATGATCCGCAGGTTGTGGCTATCTCCAGGATCTGTATGCCATCATGGCCCCTCTGGAGATGCCGCTGATCTGGCAGACCGATGGCCGCCCCATGAGCGGCGACCTAGGCAAAGGTACTACCCATGCCACGATTCGCCTAGCCCAAAAATCCTAGCCTCCGGGTTGCCGGGTTATGTGCAATTGGCTGGAGGCACTAATGGCTATACGGTTAGCAAGCTAAGGCGATTGGGGCTGGTGCGTTCCTCTGGTGCTGCGGCTAGGGAGGCTTTGCCTGTCAGGGGGCAATCTCCCCAAGCTGAGGCCACCGTTGCTGGCATTGCCTACGGTAGTTATGCCCGATCGCTGGTTATGCCACTACTCGAAACAATTGAGCCAGAAATCCAAGAATGGTTGACGGCTGAGGCTCTAGATTACGATGCGGACCATGGAACCATAGCCCCAACCGTTGACAAAATGAACTCAGTCTGCACATGCTCAAGAGTAGGATCTATGTTGGAGATAGATGATCCCAGTGCTTTAACCCTAGGACTCACTCAGGCCAGGCAGTTAGTTGTAGCTTTGAAGGATGAAGCGATTTAGGTATTACCTCTGCCCTCAACGGCGGTTCTTAAAGTAGCGTTCAACCGCTTTCAAGTCCGTTGCTTTAACATTGTGGACATCGGTTCCAAATACTTTATGGTTAGCGATCACGACGAAAACTCCTTCGACCACAGTCATTCTCTAGCAGAATCTGCTGTAGCACGGTCTTCAACCCCAGAACCAGATTCTCACCGCACCTTGGCCTCAGCTGTTACAAGTGGCTTCCCCTTGACCGATGACCTCGATCAACTCCTAACCATTCTCCCACCGGCTATACGGGCCAGCCTAATTCAGCATCCCCAACGCCAAAATCTAGTTGAAGTCGTTCTGGATCTAGGCCGTTTGCCTGAGGCCAGGTTTTTTGGTAAGGCTGAATACTTATCAGAAACCCCCGTGACCCATGCTGACTTGGAACATTGCATCAAGCGAGTGGGCACCTTTGGGGGTGATAACCGAGCGGGAATTGAGAAGACATTACACCGCATCAGCGCCATTCGCAACCGTGCTGGGGATATTATCGGCCTGACCTGCCGGGTGGGCCGGGCGGTGTTTGGTACCATTGGGCTAATTCGTGACCTGGTAGAAACGGGTAAATCTATTCTCATGCTGGGGCGGCCCGGCGTCGGCAAAACCACAGCGCTGCGGGAAATTGCTCGGGTACTAGCTGATGATTTGCAAAAGCGCGTAGTTATTATCGACACCTCCAATGAAATTGCTGGCGATGGCGACATCCCTCACCCGGCCATTGGGCGGGCGCGGCGCATGCAGGTGGCCCAACCGGAAGAACAGCATCGGGTAATGATTGAAGCGGTGGAAAACCACATGCCGGAGGTCATCGTCATTGATGAAATTGGTACTGAACTAGAGGCATTGGCCGCCCGTACCATTGCTGAGCGAGGGGTGCAGCTCGTGGGTACCGCCCACGGCAATCGCCTGGAAAACCTGATTAAAAACCCTACCTTGTCGGATCTAATCGGCGGTATTCAATCGGTTACCCTGGGTGATGAGGAAGCTCGCCGCCGGGGTAGCCAAAAAAGCGTGCTGGAGCGCAAAGCCCCACCGACCTTTGACATTGCCGTGGAAATGCTAGAACGCCAGCGTTGGGCCGTGCATGACGATGTCACCCTAACCATTGACAACCTGCTGCGGGGTCGGCAGCCAGGGCTACAAATTCGCACCCTGGACGAAAACCAGAAGGTGGTCATTACCCATGAACTACCCGGTTCGGGGCAGGAAATTACCAAACCCGCTCGTCAGGGTCTGGGCTGGCGGGCCGCAGGCCAGATGATGCCCCCATCGGCACCCGTAAACCTGGCCAGCATCCCCTATTCTCGTTTGGGTAACGGCGCTGCCTCACCACGGGTTAGCAGTCTGGGCAGCGATGAGCCTCTGCCAGCAGCCACCTCCAGGTTCATGGATCTCCTTGATGCCACGGAGAATTTAGCCCCCATTGGCCCCAATGGAGAGGACGTGTTGAAGCTCTATCCCTATGGCATTAGTCGGCATCATTTAGAACATATTATTCAAACCCTAAATATGCCGGTAGCCGTGACCAAGGATCTGGATAGCGCCGATGCTGTGCTTGCCCTACGCTCCCACGGTAAAGCCCAGTCTAAACTGCGGCACATGGCTCAGGGGCGGCATGTGCCCGTACACTTGGTGAAGTCCAATAGTATTCCGCAAATTACCCGTGCTCTGCAGCGACTACTGGATATGGACGATAACCCAACGGCCATCAACCTAGAGCTGTTTAGCCAGAACGGTGGCGACGACGAGTTGGAAGCCCTGGAAGAAGCGCGGCTAGCCGTTGAGCAAATTGTCATCCCCAAGGGGCAACCGGTGGAGCTACTGCCCCGCTCGGCCAGAATTCGAAAAATGCAGCATGAACTGGCCGAACATTATCGGCTTAAGTCCCTAAGCTGTGGAGAAGAGCCTAACCGGCGACTACGAATTTATCCGGCCTAACCCAGCTGGACACCAAAACTAGCGCGACCTAGCTAGGCCCAGGCCTCGTTAGGCTTAACAGATGTAAGCGTATAGCGGTCTATCTCCGTTATCCAAATTCTGTAACCGACCCGGCTCAATATAAAATAGGAGCACCTGAATGACTTTCCTCCGGTATTAATTGCTGACCGTTCAGATTGAACTTTTTGAAGAAGCCTATGAAATCCTTACTTACTCGCCTATTTGCGCTGTTACTCGTGGCTGCCATCGGCCTGACTGGGTGTAGTGCCGGTACCAGTGGCCTGCTAACTGGCGACTATCGCCAGGATACCTTGATGCTCGTAGATAGCTTGAGAACGGCCATTGCTCTGCCTGAAGACGACCCTGGCAAGGCAGAAGCCCAGGCAGAAGCCAAGGTTATCATCAGTGATTTTGCCTCCCGCTATCGTCGGGATGCTGCCGTGGCTAACCTGAGTTCCTTCACCACCATGCGGACAGCGCTGAATGCCATTGCGGGGCACTACAGTGCTTACCCAAATCGGCCCCTGCCAGAAAAACTCAAGACCCGCGTGGAACAGGAACTCAAGCAGGTAGAAGCCGCCCTCAAGCGAGGCGCTTAACCCTAATCACCCCTTACCTATTGCCCAAAACCCGCCATTAAGCGGGTTTTGGGTTGTCTACAAGCCAGCTAAGCCAGTCACCACCATGGGAACCCAGGGAGAACGAGTGAGAATTTTGATTTGACGACTTGCCCATTAGTTTGCTAGAATAGCAATTCTGTAGTGAAGTGCGAGTTGGGCATGAAAGTCCGTGCGTCTGTTCGCAAAATGTGCGATAAGTGTCGGGTGATTCGCCGTCGAGGGCGGGTCATGGTGATTTGTTCTAACCCTAAGCACAAGCAACGCCAGGGTTAAAGCACGATAACATCAGCTCGCGCCGGTCGCGTGGCTGATGCTTGAGTTAATATTACCGTCTTGGGTTGGTATCTTGGGCTGTGGGCAATAGCAGAGCTAGTTTCTGATGGCCAATCTGGGGCTGTTTTGGCGAGATCAACATTGGGGAGATAGTTTAGGTGGCACGGATAGCAGGCGTGGATTTACCACGCGACAAACGAGTTGAAATTGGCCTGACCTATATCTATGGGATTGGGTTAACCCGCTCTAAGGAGATTCTGGCTAAAACGGGTGTGGATCCTGATATCCGCATCAAGGATCTCACCGATGTTGACGTCGCCAAGCTACGGGATGCCGTTGAAAGCGATTATCAGGTTGAAGGGGATCTACGTCGTCTAGAGAGCATGAACATCAAGCGATTGATGGACATTGGCTCTTACCGTGGACGACGTCACCGAGCTGGCTTGCCGGTACGGGGGCAGCGGACTCGTACCAACTCACGGACGCGCCGGGGCGGTACTCGTCGTACTGTGGCCGGGAAGAAAAAAGCGCCTAAGAAGTAGCGCTTAGATTAACGCCAGAGATAGCGCCTCTGGTATGCCGGTATCCGGCAAGACTCGCTGGCCCGAGTAGCGAGTTTTTTGACTGTCTACCGATTGTCTATGTTCATTGGGATTTAGTAGTACCAGCACTATGGCCAAACCAACCCGAAAGACGGGCCCTCGTAAGAGTAAGAAAAACGTACCCAACGGGGTCGCTCATATCCGTTCCACCTTCAATAACACGATTGTCACGATTACAGACCAGTCCGGTGAGGCTATTTCTTGGGCCTCAGCCGGCTCTAGCGGTTTTAAGGGCGCTAAGAAGGGCACCCCTTTGCGGCTCAAACTGCGGCTGACAGTGCCGCACGACGAGCCATGGATCAGGGGATGCGTCAGATTGAGGTGATGGTCAGCGGGCCAGGGGCTGGGCGAGAAACCGCCATTCGGGCGCTACAAGGGGCGGGTTTGGAGATCACGCTGATTCGCGATGTCACTCCTATTCCCCACAACGGTTGCCGCCCCCCCAAGCGGCGGCGGGTCTAGGTCGATTGGGTTTTATCTGGCGAGCCAGGTCTATTGAGGTTGAAGGGAGTCCGTACAGTGGCACAGTTTAATGTGAATTGCTTAGAGTCAGTGGTGGAAGACGACCAGGGGCAGTACGGTCGTTTCGTAATTGAGCCCCTAGAGCGTAGCCAAGGTACGACCGTAGGAAATGCGCTACGGCGGGTGCTGTTGTCTAACCTAGATGGCGTCGCCATTACAGCCGTGAGAATTGCCGGGGCAACCCACGAATTTTCCACCATTACCGGTGTACGGGAAGATGTGCTGGATATTCTCCTGAATATGAAGGAGATTATCTTGCGCAGCTACTCCCAACAGCCGCAAATTGGTCGTTTGCTGGTGCAGGGGCCGGCTCGGGTCACGGCTGGCCATTTTGAATTGCCCGCTGAGGTGGAGGTGGTTAACCCTGAGCAATACGTTGCCACGGTAGCCGATGGTCATACCCTGGAGATGGAGTTTAGGATCGAGCGGGGGCAGGGCTATCGGGCCGTTGATCGCAGCAAAGATGATGCTACCGCCCTCGACTTTATTCAAATTGACTCGATCTTCATGCCGGTGCGCAAGGTGAACTATACCGTGGATGAAGTGGTGGTTTCTGGTTCTATGCAGAAGGATCAGCTCACCATGGACATTTGGACGAACGGCAGCATTACCCCTCAGCAGGCCATGAGCCAGGCCGCCAACATCCTGGTTGATCTGTTTGTGCCGCTTAAAGACGTCACCCTCGAACCCAAATTTGACGAAGAAGTCAAGGAAGAGGATCCTAACAACCAAATTCCTATTGAAGAGCTGCGGTTGTCTGTTAGAGCCTACAACTGTCTGAAGCGAGCTCAGATTAACTCCGTAGCCGACTTGCTTGATTTCAGCCAGGAAGACCTGCTGGAAATTAAGAACTTTGGTCAGAAGTCGGCGGAGGAAGTGATCGAAGCTTTGCAGGAGCGCTTGGGCATTACCCTGCCCATGGAAAAGCATCTAAGCCTTCCTAGGGCTTGGGAGTAAGTCAGCCTGGGGCCAATTTCTGGCACGGGGTGAGGGGATAGGTTGAAGTCATTGTTGAGTTCTATTGTTTAGCTAAGTTAAGTGTCATGCGTCACCGTTGCCGTGTTCATCAATTAGGCAAGCCAGCCGACCAGCGCAAAGCTCTGCTGCGGGCTCTAACCACTGAGCTAATTCGCCACGGGCGAATTACTACTACCAAAACTAGGGCTCAGGCGGTTCGGGAGGAAGCCGAGCGGATGATTACCCTGGCCAAGGATGGATCCGTACCTGCTCGCCGTCGAGCCCTGGGCTACATCTACGATAAGCAGTTGGTTCATGCCCTGTTTAGCGAAGCGCCGGATCGCTACAGCGATCGCAACGGTGGCTACACCCGCATCCTCAAAACCGTGCGGCGGCGCGGGGATAACGCTGAAATGGCGATTATCGAGCTCACCTAGTTTTCACTGGTCAGTCAAGTTGTCATGAATCAGGTTTCCCCTGTGCAGCGCAGTCTAGAGAATCATCCCGCCGAGTTTGCTCAAACCACTCAGCGGGTGGCTCTGGTTGTGCAGTATGTGGGCACTCATCTGCATGGTTGGCAGTGGCAGCCTAACGCCCGCACCGTGCAGGGCGACATTGAAGCGGCTCTGCGGGGAATTTTGGGCTATGCTCCTCGGCTCAGTGGAGCTGGGCGTACCGATACTGGGGTACACGCAGCGGCCCAGGTGGCTCACTTTGACGCGCCCGCCTTTATTCCGGCCCATCGCTGGGCAGAGATGCTGAATGCGCGGCTGCCCCAGGATATTCTGGTACGGGCCTCAGCCCAGGTGCCCGCTCACTGGCATGCTCAATTTTCAGCCCAGTGGCGGCGCTACCGTTATACCCTGTACACCGGGCAATGCCCCAATCTGTTCGTGCGCCCGTTTGTGTGGCACTACTACCACCAGCCCTTAGACCAGGCTAGAATGCAGGCGGCTTTAGCAGATTTGGTAGGCGGCCACGATATGGCCGCCTTTCATCGCGCCCGTTCCAGCAAGCGGCATTCCTGGGTAGATCTCCAGGCCGCCCAATGCTATCGGCGCGATGCCTTTTTGACGGTAGAACTCCAGGCCAAGGGATTTCTTTACGGCATGGTGCGGTTGATTATGGGTTTGCTGGTGAAGGTCGGCAACGGCGAACTCCCAACCCAGGAATTTAGGCAAATCTGGCAGCAGCGGCAGCGCGATCGCGTCAAATATTCGGCTCCTGCCCAAGGGCTTTGCCTACTGCGAGTGGGTTACGACCCTTCCCCCTTTGCCAATGAGGTTTGGTTTGATGCTCAACCTCACTTTTACCTGGGTGCCGCTGTGGCCTAGGAGTTTGTTTGATTTGTACCCTCAACGATGCCAAAAATAGACGGATATAACGCTATGACGACTAAGACCTACATTCCCTCCCAAGCTGACGTTGATCGCCAGTGGTACGTGATCGACGCTGAAGGCCAGCGGTTAGGTCGACTGGCTACGGAAATTGCCACAATTCTGCGGGGCAAGAACAAGCCCACTTTCACCCCCAATATGGACACCGGTGACTTTGTGATTGTGCTCAATGCCGACAAGGTTGTGGTGACTGGCCGCAAAGCTAGCACCAAGCTCTACCGGCGCCACTCGGGTCGCCTGGCGGGATGAAAACCGAAACCTTTGAGAAGTTGCAGGCTCGGATTCCAGAGCGCATCAT
>JAAUUR010000171.1 GCA_012031045.1 Leptolyngbyaceae cyanobacterium SM2_5_2 | reverse complement strand
GGCACTCCAGCCGCTGCCAACTCTACCCCTAGAAGCGGTAGCCGGGCCTTGGAGGCTGGCTCAGGGGCTAGTTCTGTGACCGCCCTGCAGCCCGTGAGCGAACTGACCCGGCTCAAAGCCCAGCTGGAACAATTGGCCACCCTCACCCCTGGCCTAACGCCCAGCCTCTATGCCCTGGATCTAGACTCTGGCCGCTATGTAGATTTAGAAGGCAGCAAAACCGTTGCCGCGGCTAGCACTATCAAGATGCCTATCCTGGTGGCGTTTTTGCAGCAGGTGGATGCGGGAAACATTGCCCTGAACCAAACCCTGGCCCTGCAAGAGCAGCAGGTGGCTGGGGGGTCTGGTTCCCTTGGCAATGATGCGGTGGGTAGCGAGTACACCGCCCTGGAAGTAGCTACTCGCATGATTATTGATAGCGACAATACCGCCACCAACATGATGATTGATGTCCTGGGTGGCATCGAGGCGCTTAACCAGCAGTTTGCGGCCTGGGGGTTGGAGGCCACGGTGTTGCGCAATCCCTTGCCTGACCTGGAAGGCACCAACACCACCAGCCCTAAGGATCTGGCCCTGCTAATGGCGTTGATTGACCAAAACGGCATTCTGTCGTCGAGATCGCGCGATCGCATGCTCAGCATCATGCAGCGCACCGTTAATCGCAGCCTGATTGCCTATAGCCTCACAGATGGCTCCATCGTGGCTAACAAGACCGGGGATATTGCGATGGCCCTGGGCGATGTAGCCCTGGTGGATACCCCCAACGGCCAGCGTTATGTAATGGCGCTGATGGTGCAGCGTCCCGACAACGATGGCCGAGCGAGCGAGCTAATTCGTCGGCTCACGGAGGCTACCCATGCCGAACTCAACCAGCCCCTGGCCCCCGTTGGTCGGCCTGATACCGCTGCTCCAGAATTAGACAATGGCTCAGGGGAAAGTAGCGGGCTGGAGAATGAACCCATGCTTGAGGGCGACCCGACCTATCAACCGGATGGCACTAGCGACCCGACCTACCCACCGGATGCCACCAACGCTCCCGCCGACAGCGGCGTGGATGCTCAGCCGACCAATCCCTCTGCCCCATCCC
Source organism: Leptolyngbyaceae cyanobacterium SM2_5_2 (assembly GCA_012031045.1). GTDB lineage: Bacteria > Cyanobacteriota > Cyanobacteriia > Phormidesmidales > Phormidesmidaceae > Nodosilinea. The sequence continues at coordinate 9,115 of JAAUUR010000171.1, read as the reverse complement.
CAGCCGGTGATGAAGTACCTCCGGGTTAAGGAAGGGATGAAGGTGGTAAGTGGCAGGTAGCAGTATCGTAGGGCAGGCGGCCTACCTTCTTAATGTTTTGTTTGAGGAGCTAGTCCAACCTTCTAGAACGCTGGTACAGAAACCCGGTTTCTCGGCCAGAATGCCAGTCATGCCGTTAGAGCAGCGATGAAGAAACCGGGTTTTTAGACTGTACCGATGCTCTAGAACCCAGGCTTAAACGCTGAGGGCCGTTAGTCTCACCAACAGAGGATCCACCAGGGTCTGCTGCTTGTCGGCCAGCAACCTACCCAGATAGGCGCGCAGGCGATCGCACTGCTGCTGATTGGGGACGTAGATTTGGGGGTTAGGTCGGCTAAACAGCGGAGTTGCGGATAGCGCGGTCATCGTTTCATCGGTGCTGGGCAAAACGCCGGGATAGTTAGCCGCCACTGGCAGCAGCCCCGGCGGCAGGCGACCTTCCAGCAGCGCCATCAAATGGGGTTCACAGGCTTCAACATTGAGGCCCTGTTCCTTGAGCAGGTGCAGAATACCATCCAGGGGCATGGGCTGGTCGGGGAAGGTGCGCAGCAACTCCATCAGCAAAAACATATCGCTGTACTGATGGCGGGTCAGGTCTAGCACCTGAGGATAGCGAACCAGGTTAACCAAGCCGTAGGCCACCCGGCTGCAACTGGGGGGGCGATCGCTGTAGTAGGTATCCTGCACGATGGTAGCGTTAGGGAACTTCTGCCGGAGCCAGCGAGCCATTTTGGGCAGCGAAGCACTTCCACCGGTACAGATTACCTGGTTAATCCCTTGACTAGAGAGCCCCACTTCGCTGAGCAGCCGGTTCAGGTGGCCATTAATGCGCTGAATATAGGGCAGAATGATGCGGTCTTCCAGATCTTTACTGCGCACCACCCAGTGCTGGTCGGCCAGTTCTAGCTCAAACTGAGGCTGATGCTGGAGGATGATTTTTAGATGGCGTGCCGCATCCAGAACACTCTGACCCAGCGGCGAGGACTCTAACCGCTGGAGCAAGGGTTGCCGCCGGGCCAAGTCAGGCTCCGCTGGGCGAGGGAACTCCAGGTTGTCTAAGTCCAGGTCGGCCCAATGAGCCGTGTGCAGTTCGGGCATTGCAGTTTGCCAACTCCAGCCCCCAGAGGCTTCTGGGTTGGGGCGGTAGCCGTTGTCAGTCCGGGGCTGGCGGCGCTCGGCAGGGTGCAAAAGTTGGCAGACAATGTCCAAATCAATGGCATCGCCAGCGTAGCTCATGGAGTGCAGGGCAAAGTCAGCATAGGTCAGGTCGGTCAGGGTTTCTGGCAAATTAACCAGGCTCACCTCTGTAACCGTAGCTCCGGCAGAAATTGCCACAGTGCCGCCCGCCCAGTGGCAGGCATAGAGGGTTTGCTGGTGGATGGGCTGACCCTGGCCATCGGTAGGGGCGGCTTGTGGGTCGGGCAGGCCAGAGAGGATGGCGCGATCGCATCCTCGACAAAATAAATATCATCTGGGCTGGAGAGCAGCCCGATATTCAGTATCGCTTCGCGCAGGTTAAAGGTGTAGCTGTCTGGCCAGTTGGCCGGGTAGCTGACTAGCACACCAGCCAACTGGTTTAAGGCCAACCCCAGGGTAGGGGCTTCTAAACCCACAGCACCCAGGGTAAACGGAGCCTCAGCCTGAGAGAATTGGGGCAGGGTGGCCAGTAGTTGCTGCAAGGCTTCCTGAAACGCCTGCAAGGGCAGATGCCGCTGATCAGACCACTGGATCTGAGGCTGAGCGGGGTCTGCCGCCGTTGCCCTGAGAGGAATGCCAAGTTTGAGAACGGGTTTTAGCCCCTTCAGCACAATGGTGTTGTCCTCAGGAGCGTCGAGGTCACCCCAGGTAACGGTGAGCGCCGAGGACCCTACCGATTGCACCTGATAGTCTTCCCCAGCGCCTACCCGCACCGAAGCCAGCACGGGTAACCGAAAGAATTTATCCGCCGTGGCACCGGATATGGTGTTATCTACCCAGTACAGGGGGTAGACCTGCCCAGTGGATTGCTCCAGGAGTACTGCTGATAGGCCCGTAGTGCCCAAATCTAACCCCAAAAACCAGCGGGTCGGCTCAGCCGCTGGTGGTGGGGCATCCTCCGGTGGCAGTTCTTCACGCAGGGCTGGCTCAGCCGCTACCCCAGCCACCTCAGAAATAGAACTAACCGCAAGGGGTAAAGCAGCGGCCAGGGCTAGGCTCTCAGCATCCAGGTCAAAACCCTCGAAACCCTCACGATTGACGATGGCTGAATCCGGTTGGGGGGGGGTGGTCAGCCTGTGGCGCCTGGGGCTCAGGAACTAGGGCCAACAAACTATCTAAATCGTCCGTGGTCGCATCCCTAGGGGCGGGCGGTGCATCGCCCACCGCCACATCAGCTACGTCACCGAGGGCCAAACCCGCAAAAGGATCCTGGGCTACTGTGTCACCTGAGACATCACCTGAGACATCACCGCCCGTTGCCTCTGCCCCAGTGATATCATCCTCCATCAAATCACTGGAAAAGCTAGAAACCTCCTCTAAGATTTCATCGCCACCCACCCAGAGCAGCGGTACCTCCAGGTCAGCCGCAGTGGCCGCCGGGGTCTGGTGCCGAGGAAACTGGCTTTGGCTCAGCCAGGCCATCCGCCAACGGTGCTTCACCGCTAAACGCCTCAATGTCTACTGGCGGCTCAGACCCCTGCCCAGGGCCATCGTCCAGGCTTAAATCCAGATCGAGGTCAAGGCTTAAGGGGTTGCCCAGCACCGGCTCAGCGACAGTTGCACCATAGGAGGAATCCCCAGCGGCATCCAGAATGCTATCCAGGCTCATTTCTCGCTGCCAGTCGCTTGCGGCCAAATTGGCTTGGCTAGCGGCACGGCTTGGGGGCAGCGGTGGTGGCGCAGTTATTTCAAAGCTCTGGCCAAAGTCCGCCAGGGTGAGGACATCATCAACCTCTGGTGCATCAGCCAGCGGTGACTCTGAAGCATCTACCGGAAACGCCTCGGCCAAATCTGGGTTATCTACCGGGAATGTCCCCAGAAACTCCAGGTCGTCTGCGGTGAATGCCTCGAGTCTCCTCCGGGTTATCTACGGCAGATGTCCCCAGAAACTCCAGGCCGTCTACGGTGAAGGGTTCGATGGGCTCTGGGTTGTCTACGGCAGATGTCCCTAGAAACTCCAGGCCGTCTATGGTGAAGGGTTCCATCGCCTCTGGATTGTCCACAGGGCTTGCCCCGATGACCTCCGGATTATCCACGGAGAACGAGCCTGCCAAATCTTCCAGGGTGTCTCCAGAAAACGTCTCCAGCCAATCTGGATTATCGATAGGTGAGGGAACAGGCGTACCGGCTCCTGATTCTACCCAGGGGCTTAGTTCAGCGGGCTGCGGCAGAATTTCTCCCTGATCAGGCCCATCTAGATTCAGCTCTAGGTCATCTAGCGATAGCGATAGCCCAGAGGAAAGTGCGTCGCTCTCTTGCATCGGAGGGTTGGCCTGGATGCCAGGAGCGTCTGGGCTAGGGTTGGCCTGGCCGAAGTCCTCCAGGATGGGGAAAAATTCAGCGGCGATCGCCGCTTCTATCTGCGGTGAATCCGCCGATAGGGCTTGCAGATCATCCAAAGTAAGCCCCGACTCACCCACAATTGGCACCTCTGGCCCCAGGCTAAAATCTAGCTCGGTCAAGATTAAGGCAAGATTATCCGCCGTGGAGAGCCCCTGGTCTGCTAGGGGGTCAGGCCATCTATCTATCGCAGGAGTTTCCAGAACGGTTGGCTCTGGTGAAACCATCGGCGCAATCTCCCGCTCAGCAAACAGATCGTCCACCGTGTCCGGTGTCGGCTTTGGAGCGGACTCATTGGCACTATCCCAAAGGTTATCCACCCTGGCTGGAGGCTGAGATACTTCACCTGATTGATCCCCAAACAGGTCTATTGCGGGCGGCTCTGGGGGTTGCGGTAGGGTAATGTCATCCCTAAACAGGTCGGCTGTGCCTGCCTGCGAGAATTCAGCCGCAGTAAATTGCTCCCCAAGCTGATCCCCAAACTGGTCTACCGGCGGGTTCTCAGGAACCGGGGGTTCAGCAAACGACTCCCCAAACAAATCTTCCGTTATATACTCTGGGGCCTGGGGTGTTGCCTGGGCTGGCGGTTCAGCCAGGGGAGATCCCCATAGGTCTGCCAGGGTATCCCTAGCTGGGTCAGGTTCCTGCGGGCTGATGCCGAAATCTTCCAGGCTAGGGGGGGTATCTAACGGCTGAGGGGAGGCTTGGGGAAACTCCTGCATGGGTTCTGGCTGACTGGCCCAGGTGGTTTCTAGGTTAGCCAAATCTTCCGCCAGGGAGTTAGCGGTGGCGTCGTCTACGGTTAAGCCGTATCGGTTGGCGGAGAGAGCGGCATCGTCTACCAGTAGATCTTCTTCAGGCAGAGCCACACCAGGCAGGTTGAGGTCAAGCCCCAGCCCTGAATCGGCGGTGAGAGAATCTTCCAGGTCAGAGTTGGCATTGGCTACGGGGTCGGGTAGCAGGTCATCTAAAGAAGCGAGGATGAGGGGTTCAGCCGCCTCCGATATATCTGACTGGCTGGATAGCTGGGCTCCCAAACCCGGATCTAGCAGGTTATCGAGAGTTCCTAGCTCAGGTTCAGGGGCGGAGTCGGCGGCATCTGCTGAGGGCGACTGGGGAAAGGACTCCCATAACCCGGTTAGCGCCTCTGACTGAAATGGCGACCCAAGCGCCTGGTCAAACTCTGAGAGATTGTCAGCCGCTTGGGTCAGTGGTTCCAAGTCAGATCCAAGGTCAGCCATCCCGTCTTCTAGCAGGCTGGGCTCACCGCCCTCAAGGGGTTGATTAAGGCCAAACAAGCTTTGATAGAACTCGTCCAAATCTTCGTTGCCAGCCCCCTCTGGACTGGGCACACCCGTGATATCTGCCGTGGGCATGATCGGTAACAACACCGCAGCGGTGGGGTCAGGTGTAGCGACATCAAGCTGGTCAAGAATTTGTAGCGGCTCATCCAGAGTGCCATAGTCAGGCTGATCGTCAAGTTCTAGATCAGCCTGACGATCAGCCCTAGCTTCCCCAAGACCAGGAATCAGCCCAACCGGGATGTCGGCATCCTCATCATCCAGATCTAACTGGGAAATCTGGTCATCAATTTGCAGTAGCGTAATTTCGTCACCAAAGTCGGCGTTTAAGTCCAGGTCATCCAGATTCAGCCCCTCGTCGGGATCAACCACGGAATCTGGCGGCATGGGTGCCTCGGTTGAGGCGACCCCAACCCGGTCAGCATTGGCCAGGGGCAGTTCAGGCCGGGGGGGTGCCCCACCAGCAGACTCCAGGTAGGCCAAGGCTTCCGGACTCAAGCGCTGCGCCAGGTGGTTGATCAACGCACTGAACATGATTTCTCCCTGCTGACCCAGGGTGTGCATTTTGTTGAGCCCCTGGTTGAGAGAATCCTGATAGCTGATCACATTTTGCTGCAGGTATCAAAAACCGCCCGCAGAGACACGTCTAAACTACGGATCAAATCGTCGGTTTGGGACTGAATTTGCCTGAGATAGTCGAGGCGCTGGCTGGGGGATAGCTCACCCAGCCCCAGAGGCACCTCGGCGGGGTCAGCCGGGGCTTGGGCCAGCAGGTAGGTATTGGCCGCCGAACTCTCAATCTGGCGGATAGCCTGCTCTATCTGACTGGTCAGATGAGCATCTAAATGGCTGGTGAGCTGCCTCAGGGTGTCTTCCCAGTGACCGGGCGACAGCAACGGCCCGCCAGCGGACGGCTCAATTGCTAGGCGCTGCTGTTGAAGCTGCTGCACTTCCCGCAGCAGGGTTTCTCGCTGCTGGCGCAGCATTGCCACCTCATTTTGCAGCGGAGTCAGAATCTGGAGCGTTTGCCCCCGCAGGTACTGCATTTCCTGTAGCAGGGCATTCAGCACCTGGCTAGCAGCACTGGCCGTGGGATCGTAGGGCAGGGTTGCCCCTCCTGGCCCGGCAGAGGTAGTGCCAGAGAACGACGGATTTGGAGCGGCTTGCAACTGCACCAGACAAGCTCTGGCCTTGGTGAGGAGCTGCCGCTGCTGTTGCGCACTGCTGGCCATTACCCAGGGTAGCCGTGGCGCTGTTTCCTCCAGGGTTGCATCAATTTCAGCAATTAACGCCTCAAGTTCTTGCTGCAGTGTCACGTAGGTATACCTTGATCTCCCCAATTACTGCCAAAGTGTATGCCAGACGGCCCGAAAAATCACCTTCAACCCTGATACATTAAGTTCGATGTATTAAGCTTAAGCTTTGCTCTCGGAACTAGCTGCTGTCTAAGTGGTATACTAAATATCCTTTGCTATATTCCAGGGTAGTGGCTGGCGGATTTGTCTGATTGCTCCAGGATTTGCTGGTTGCTCCGGAATTTGCCCTGGAACTGTTGATGACTCCAGTAAGATGCCGCCTGATCCCGTGGCTTATCCACGATCAACCGCATCGGCTTTCCCTAAACTCCAGGGGTTTCACCTCGATGTGGCGTTATCTCCCTAGCCTAGACGATATTAGTTGAGTTGGAGTACTTAGTAGATGGATGCTCGTTACAGCCATCGGGATCCTCAGGCTGATCTTCAACTCATCCGTTCAGCGCAGTTGTTCAAAGGACTGCCAGAGGATGCTGTTATTCAGGCCACCGGTCAGGTGGTAGCGCGCAATCACCCGGCAAACCAGGTAATTTTGCTAGAAAATGACTGGGGCAGCTCAGTCTACTTTATTTTGGATGGCTGGGTGAAGATTCGCACCTACAACCTCGATGGCAAAGAGGTAACCCTTAACATTCTGGGTCGGGGTGAGCTATTCGGAGAAATGGCTCCTCTGGAGGAGGTGCCCCGCTCTACCGATGTGATTACCCTGGTGCCAACGGTAATTGGCAGTATGCCCGCCAGTGACTTTGTTAAGTTGCTGAACACCCAACCCCTAGCTGGCATTCGCCTGTCGCAACTGATGGCGCGGCGGCTGCGCCAGGTTAACCGGCGGCTGCGGCTGCGAGAGTCAGACAGCACCTCGCGGGTAGCCGATATCATCCTCTTTTTGGCGGATGGCCAGGGAAAATCGGGGGTGGGCGGCCTTGAGATTCCCAACCTGCCCCATCGCGAACTCAGCAGTCTGAGTGGTTTGGCCCGCGAGACAGTGACGCGGGTACTAAGTAAGCTAGAAAAGAAAGGACTGATCGTGCGGGATAAAGACTTGATGATCATCCCCGACATTAACGCCCTGGAGCGACTGCTGGTTTAGGTATTCATGAGTCAATTTGGTTCCGATTCGGCTAACCCCTCTGGGGCTAAGGCCACCCCAGACCAGGGAGATACCGCCCACCTAAGCACCGGGCCAGACTCTGGCTTTGAGGAGTTAGAGTCCTACCTGAACTACGTTGAGCCTGGGAGTAGGGCGGCTCGGTTTAAAGGGAGCACGGCCCATCGGCGCAAGGTCGGCCCTCTGGTGATGGTAGAAACGGCGTTTTTGGCTAGTACCGCCGCCTTGATTTGGCTGGTGAATACCTACTTTCCGCCCGGCCCCATTTTGCGGATTTTGTTTCCACTACCGATGGCGTTGGTCTACCTGCGCTGGGGAGCCAGGGCGGCCTGGATGTCGGCCTTGGTGGCCGGGCTGCTGCTGTCGGTGTTAATGGGGCCACCCCGCAGTCTGCTCTTCTTGATACCCTACGCCATCATGGGGGTGCAGCTTGGCTTTTTCTGGGTGCGCGGGTTTAACTGGTATGTCTCGATTGTGGCTGGGTCGCTACTGGGGTCGCTAGGGTTTTTCTTCCGCCTCTGGTTAATGTCAATTCTAATTGGCGAAGATCTGTGGGTGTACCTGACTACCCAGATCACCCAGATGCTGAATTGGGGGCTGGAAAAACTGGTAGCGGTGGGCCTGCTAGAGATTGGCGTTTTGGGACAGGCCAACGTCCAGGCGGTTCAAGTGCTGGCTTTGGTGACGGTGCTGTTGAGTAATGTCGTGTATTTGTTCACCGTTCACCTGGCGGCTTGGCTACTGCTAGAGCGTCTGGGAGCCAGAATTCCCGAACCGCCGGAGTGGGTTCAAAGTCTGCTCGAAGAGTAATGGCCCATTCCCTGGTTGCTGTGTATGGCCATCCCCAGCGGGCCGAGAGCTGGCAGCGGCGAGTGCAGGGACAACCTCCCCTGGCGGTGTTGACCCTGGGCTTTACCGAGACTGGGCTAATTCCCGGCATCTCAGCGGCGGGGGCCACGCCTGCCGATCGCCGCTACACCGCCCTGGCCGACGCTGAATTTATGGTCAACGGGCCTCAGCCCCAGCCCACCTTTGCCCTGCCACCGCTCCAGGCAGGGGCCTCGCCCGCGCTAATTTCCCGCGCCGTCCTTGCCGGTCAGCACATTCCCCTCAAACTCCTCAATGCAGGCTTGCCCCAGCCGCCCACCGTGCCCCACATTGACCTGGGCGGGCAACCCGCCCAGTGCTTGACCACCGGGGCTGCCCTTCCCCTGAACTCCGTCACCCACCTCTGGCAGATGGGGTTGCAGTGGGGCACCACCTTGGCCGCCGACCCAGCCGCCTATGTGCTGCTGGCCGAGTGTGTGGTGGGGGCACCACTACCGCCCTGGCTCTCCTCACCGGCCTGGGGCTAGATGCCGTGAACCGAGTCAACAGCAGCCACCCCACCTGCAACCACAACCAAAAGCAGGCCATCGTCCAGCAGGGGTTAGCCAGGGCGGGTTTGCAGGCAGGCCACGGCGGCCACCCCCCTGGCCCTGGTGGCCGCCGTGGGCGATCCAATGCAGCCGGTGGTAGCGGCGATGGCCCTGGCGATTAGCCGCACCAAACCCGTGATGCTGGCCGGAGGGACTCAAATGCTGGCGGTGTATGCCCTGATGCAAGCCCTGGCCCGTGCCGAGGGATACGCCTGGCGGCCAGAAAACGTGGTGGTAGGCACAACCCGCTGGGTGGCTGAGGATCCCACAGGCGACACGGTGGGTCTGGCCCGGTTGACCGAGGCCGGCCTGATGGCCACGAGGCTTTCTTTCCAGCGATCGCGCTTTGCCGCCCTGCGAGCCTACGAACAGGGATTTGTCAAAGAAGGGGTAGGGGCT
>JAAUUR010000170.1 GCA_012031045.1 Leptolyngbyaceae cyanobacterium SM2_5_2 | reverse complement strand
CTACTATGCTAGCCGGGCTTGGCTGGCTTACAAGGGCATGGGGTTTCCCTACGGGACGTTCTTTGTCAACTTAACCGGGGCGTTGCTGATCGGCTGTTTTGCCACCGCCTTTGACCAAGCAGACCTAGCCTCACCGCCGCTGCGGCATCTAGTGCTGACCGGGTTATTAGGGAGCTACACCACCTTCTCAACCTACATTGTCGATATCTATTACCTCGCTAAAGGGCAGTCCTGGTGGAGTGCCCTGGTTTACGGCCTGGGCAGCCTTGGAGGTGGGTTGGTCTGCGTAGGGATAGGCCGGTACCTGGCCCTGTGGTTGCTTGCCTAGGGGCTCTACAGGAGATCATCGCGCTCAACGGCCAAGTTCTGGGCCAGGGCTATACCGCTGAACAAACAGACCAACCCCAGCATGGGGCTACCCAGGCCATACAGCAAGGTTAACCGCCAGTGGGCCAGCCCTAAATTAGTGACCTCAAGCCCATAGGACGAAAACGTCGTTAATGACCCAATAAACCCAGTGGCGACCAGCAACCTGACATCCTCCCCAACGGGGATTTTATTTCGCGTTAGGGTAAGGAAAAGCCCCAGCAGAAAACAACCCAGCAAATTAACCGCCAGCGTGCCCGCTGGAAAACCCGCTAGCCAGGCCCACTGAGCCAGGCTTTGGCTCAAGTAGTAGCGGCTCAGGGCGCCAGGCACCGCACCTAAACCTACGGCGATTGGGGCTCTTAGTGCAGGCTGCATGGTTGGCCTAATCCTTAGGGGAAGTTGAGAATTAACTGGACATTAACCCGACTCCGCTACTATCCACCTAGGTAAAGGCAGGAATTATTGGGGTGAATAGCCCTGACCCGCCTACGCAGATCGACGAACCCGATACAGCAGTTTGAACCGTTGTCGCATTTCCCTGACTGTCAGGTCTTCACTGTATAGGTCATCACCCGGTAGGATACTACAGGCTTGCCCCTGCCCTCAGTGCTTGATTCACAGGAACAGTCTGGCAGCGGTTCATTGAATCACCCATGGAGTCATAGTTATGGTTGCAATTACATCGGTTCACGGCAGAGAAATCCTGGATTCTCGCGGCTACCCAACGGTGGAGGTAGATGTTGTGCTGGAGGATGGCTCTAAGGGTCGGGCTGCAGTGCCCTCTGGAGCCTCTACCGGCACCCGCGAAGCTTTAGAACTACGGGATGGCGACAACAGCCGCTACAACGGCAAAGGTGTGCTCAAGGCCGTGACCAACGTCAACGAGGCCATTGCTCCAGACATTACCGGGATGGACGCCGCCGACCAGGCCGCTGTAGACAAGAAAATGCTGGAGATGGACGGCACCGAGTATAAGTCTAAGTTTGGGGCCAATGCTGTGCTGGGGATATCGATGGCGGTGGCGCGGGCGGCGGCCCAGTCAGCCGGGGTTCCCCTCTATGTCCACCTGGGTAGCTCTGAATCGGTATTGCTGCCGGTACCTTGCTTGAACGTCATCAATGGCGGCATGCACGCCGACAACAGCATCGACTTCCAGGAGTTCATGATTGCGCCGGTAGGGGCACCCAGTTTTCGTGCGGCCATGCAGTATGGCGCCGATGTTTACCACGCCCTTAAGTCTGTACTGAAGGACGCGGGCTACAGCACCGGGGTTGGCGATGAGGGTGGCTTTGCCCCTAACCTGCAAAGCAACGTGGAAGCCATTGAGATGATCCTCAAGGCGGTAGAAAAGGCTGGGTTCCGCCCCGGCGACGACATTGCCATTGCCCTCGACCCGGCGGTTAGTGAACTCTATCAAGAAGACGGTAGCTATTTACTGTTTAAGTCCGACAACAGCCGCAAGACCTCAGAAGACATGATTCAACTCTGGGAAAGTTGGGTGAACCAGTTTCCCATCGTGTCCATTGAAGATGGTCTGGGCGAGAAGGACTGGGAAGGCTGGCAACTGATGACTCAGCGGCTGGGCGATCGCATCCAACTAGTTGGTGACGATGCCTTTGTCACCAACCCCAAGATCATCGCCCAGGCCATTCAGGACAAGGTTGGCAACTCTTCCCTGATTAAGGTGAACCAGATTGGTTCTATTACCGAAACCCTGGAAGCCATCAAAATGTCCCACGATGCAGGCTACACCTGCATGGTCAGCCACCGCTCCGGGGAAACCCCCGACGACTTCATCGCTGACCTGGTGGTAGGTGCCATGACCGGGCAGATCAAATCTGGTGCTCCCTGCCGGGGCGAACGGTTGGCCAAGTACAACCAACTGCTGCGGATTGAGGAAGAACTGGGCAGCAAAGCTCAGTACGCCGGGGCTGAAACCTTTAAGCGCAAGGCACTAGTAGCCTAGTAGATCCAGGAACCCGGTTTCTCCAAGAAACCGGGTTCCTCCTTAGGCTCTATACACCGGCAAGGTAAAGTAAAAGGCGCTGCCCTCACCAGGCACAGAATCTACCCAAATTTGGCCGTAGTGAGCGCGAATGATCCGCTGGCAGAGGGCTAACCCCAGGCCATAGCCTTCCTGGGTGGCATCGCGCTGGAGGCGGAAGCTTTCCTCAAAGATTTTGTCACGGTTCTCGGTGGGGATGCCAGGGCCAGTGTCCACCACGCCGACCTGCACCTTTTGGGTGGTGCGGTGCAGCGCCGTTAAAGAAACCTGCCCCCCCCCTGGGCGTGTACTTAATCGCGTTATCCAGCAGATTGGTAACAACTCGCTTAACCTGGCTACCGTCAGCGTAAACCGTCGGTAGATCGGTGGGGATTTTGGTAGTGATCTGCTGCTGCTTGGCGTTCAGACGATCGTTAAAGCTGTTTACCACATCCAGACACAACGCCGACAGTTCCAGCTCTTGGGGGTGCAACTGAAGCTCTATAGACGCGCCCCTGGCGGTTTTGAGAATGTCGGTAATCATGCGGTTAATGGCCCGCACCTGGGTTTTGGCATGTTTAAGCAATTGCCCCGTTAACTCCGGGCTAAGGTTGAGGTTGCGTTTTTGGTTAGGAGCGTAGCCCAGTTCCAGGGTTTCAATGGCGATGGAGGCGGCCGTTAGGGGGTTACGCAGGTCGTGGGCCATCATGGCAATGATCCGGTCTTTGAAGCGCAACTGGGCTTCTAGCTCGTCTTTAACCTGATTCAGGCGAAAGATTTCGTCCGACAGCTTCATCAATTCCGCTGAATGGGAAAGTGAATCATCAAGATCGTAGGATCCTTCCTCTAAGCCGTTTTCCTCCGCAACCGTGGAGTAGCGACTGAATTGGTCAGTGTGCTCCTGCTGCCATTTAGGCCACCAGTGCTCTAGCTGGCTAACAATATCACTACCGGCCAGGGTTTGCTGGGGGGCTGGCGCAACCTTAATTAAGGCTGGGCTGGCAATTAGCCTGTAGTGTTCAGCCAGGTAGGGCTGCTCGCCAATATCCACCACATCCAGGTGAAATTGAAAGTGGTCTTCTAACGTCCTTAAGTATTGCCGAATCTGCTGTACCTGTTTATCCAAGCTTGGTCGCCTGTCGATAAACAGTAGTAACTTAAGCGGCACCCGACCACCCTCTAAAGTATCGGCGGATCCCCCCATAGCCTCTCCCCGGCATCGACACTGTCTCTTGGCCAGCCTGTAGTTTCAAACTGTTACACAGACCTATACATAGACTAGCCTGATCCGTCCTGACCAGCATGCTCGATTTTAGGGGAGATCCACAGCTCGCCCAGCTTAGGTAGCTGCTTAGAGTCCGCGATCACTCGGACAATTGCGCAGGTGGCACTGTCTATCGTCAGTTCCGATTTAGATCCCCTACAACAAAGTTATATCCCCTATTGGCGTTGATTCTATCCATTAGCTGACCTAACGGGTCAATTCTCTACCCCCAGGCTATGCCTTGGGAGAGGAGAAGGCCATCCTCTAAACCGTTAGCCTGAGGCTATGTAGCCTATCTACTAAAACTGTCCAAAGAGTTGTTACGGTCGAACCCGGTTAGCCAAGTACGGTTCAACCCTTCAACTACAGTAAAAGGTAAGCACCGCAACGTCCAAAGGGGTTTTGTCAACATTGTTCAGGGTTAGTAAAAGGAGAGAAATGATGATGATTGCACCTGTTCCTCAATCTCGGTCATTAACCTCTCTACTCAAGCGACTATCTAACCTGTCGCGTCATTTAACGGCTTTGAGTATGCTGGTGGCTGGCTGCGGTGGCGTAGGTTTAGCTCTGGCTGCACCCGCCCAGGCCGCACCCCTTACTCCCGCTATCAGCATGGGTTTGGCGCAGAATGCCGCCACTAGCAACGCGGTATTCCCAGCCCCTGGGCAATACCTGTTTGGCCAGGTACCTGAGCCCGACCAAGTCGGGCAAGGCTACATCGTCATGGAAACCACTGGAGATCGCGTCTATGGGGCGCTCTACTACCCCAGTTCCTCCTTTGACTGTTTCCAGGGTCAGGTTCAGGGTAATGAACTGGCGATGACCATCATCAACAGCTACAGCCAGGAAGCCTACCCCTTTAGCATTGCACTGGTGGCCGACAGCACCGTGGCCGCTCAGCAACTGCCCGATGGTCTTACCCCCGTTAGCCTGAGTGGCTTTCACGCTATCGACACCCTTACGGACAATGACCTGCGAATGCTGTCGGTTTGCAAAGCGGCGGTTGAGGAGTAGTGGCCTGATACCCTGGTGCTTTGCGGCGGGAATGACGCACTCATTCGCCAGGACAGAAACCTGGATGAGGGATGAGGGATGAAGGATGAGGGATGAAGGATGAAGGATGAAGGATGGAGGATGGAGGATTGATCTGTAATCATCAAGACTTTCGCTGCCTTCTGTCCTCTGCCTTCCGCCCTCTGCCCTCCGCCTTCTGTCTTCTGCCCTCCGCCTTCTGTCTTCTGCCTTCCTCCACTAAGCGCTGGTTAGCTCAGTCCAGTAGCGGTCAAACAGTTCAGCGGCGGCGGCCTCTAGGGGAGCAATACCCTGGCATTTGGCCAGAATCGATTCTGGCGGAAACAGGGTTTCGCTGTCCTTGAGTTCCTGGGGCAGCAGGGCAAAGGCCGATTGGCTGGGGGTAGCAAAGCCCAACTTGCCCACAGCAAAAGCAGCATTCTCGGGTTCTAGCATGAAGTTCATCCAGGCATAGGCCGCATCGGGATTCGGAGCCGTTTTGGGGATCACCATCGTGTCTGTCCATAGGGAGCTACCAGAACTGGGGATGATGTACTTGAGGTTAGGATGCTCAGCAGGCAGGGCATTACCGAGGTGAGAGTAGGTCATACAGAGAGCTAGATCACCGGCTATGAGTTGATCGTCCCAGCCAAAGCTCTGAAAGGCTGCGATCGCTGGCTTGAGGGCTTGAAGTCGCTTAAAGGCCGCTTCAAGCTGTGCTGGATCGGTAGCATTGTAGGAGTAGCCCAGGGCGTTTAAGGTGGCTCCCAGGGTTTCGCGCATGTCGTCTAGCAGCGTAAACTTCCCTGCTAGCGCACGCTGCTGATCCCACAGGTAATTCCAATCGGTTGGGCCAGGGCTGAGCTGGGTGGTGTCGTAAATTAACCCGGTGGTGCCCCAACTCAGTGGAACGCTGTGGGCATTGTTGGGGTCGTAGGTGGGGTTTTGCCAGGGTTCACGCAGGTCTGCCAGGCCGGGTAGCCGAGTCTGATCAAGGGTCGCCAGCAGCTCCAGCGCGACCATCTGCTGCACCATATAGTCTGAGGGATATAAAATGCTGAACTGCTGACCGCCGCCGGTCTGGAGTTTGGTCAGCATGGTTTCGTTTGAGTCGTAGGTTTGCACCTGAATGGGGATGCCCGTGACCTCCGTGAAGCGATTGAACACCTCATCGTCGGCGTAGTCAGACCAGGTGTAGAGGTAGAGCGGTGCGTCGGGGTTAGCCGGGGTGGAGTTGGTTATGCCAGCCCTGGGTTCAGTAGAATTGCGCCCCACCCGCTGACAGTTCGCCAGGGCCAGGGTAGAAACGGTAGCCGTTGAAAATTGCAGAAACCGGCGGCGGGAGAGGTAGCGGAGGCAAGATCGGGGAGGCATTCCACACCAGGAGCTAAAAGACATCGGCTATAGTTTAAGGCCAGTGCTAACGGGTCGTGTAGTCCTCACTAGCCATGCCAGCCCCACCGTACAAACGAGCGGTGCCTCCCTATGCCCTATACCCTTCCTCCCCCTGCCCTGGACGATGCGACCTACCGGCGTCACTACCGCTGGATGCAGCGTGCTCTGGAACTGGCTGAGGCGGCAGGTGCAGCGGGGGATGTACCGGTGGGGGCAGTGGTGGTTGGCCCTGGCGATCGCCTCCTGGCCGCAACAGCCAACCGTCGTGAGCAGGATCAAGACCCTACCGCCCACGCCGAAATTTTGGCCCTGCGCCAGGCCAGTCGCGAGCTGGGCAACTGGCATCTTAACGACTGCACCCTCTACGTCACCCTCGAACCCTGCCCCATGTGCGCCGGGGCCATTCTGCTGAGTCGGCTGGGGCTGCTAGTCTACGGCGCAGACGATCCCAAGGCGGGAGCCATCCGGTCGTGCTTGAACCTACCGGATAGTCCCTGTGCTAAGCATCGGCTACCCGTACTGGCCGGACTTTTAGCCGCACCCTGCCAGCAGCAATTACAGCAGTGGTTTGAGGAGCGACGGTAGACCGGGCACGTTAGCAACGCCCCCCCGACCACCCCCTAAACTGTCATCTCTACCCTTTTGTTTCAAAAACCACAGGGGTAGTCTTAGGTAAGCTTGTCAATCCGGTAGATATTGTTGTGATCCCTATGGTTACTCCGCTGAGCATTCCTATGCCTTCCTCCGAGTCTCCTGAATCTGTTGCCGTGCCAGCGGTCGCTACAACGCAATCTCGCTGCTCGCCCATTCTGACTCCCTTGGCCTACTTTTTAGGACGGCGCTTAGTCATACCCCTATACTTTGGCCCAATTACCATCACCGGACAGCCGCACGTCCCCCCCTCTGGGCCAGTGATTTTGGCCCCCACCCACCGTGCCCGTTGGGATTCTATTGTGCTGCCTCTGGCGGCAGGACGACCGGCCACTGGGCGAGACCTGCGCTTCATGGTCACCGCCGACGAAGTAAGAGGCGCCCAGGGCTGGCTAATTCGCCATCTGGGTGGGTTTCCGGTTAACGTGCGGCGGCCAACCATCGCCAGCCTGCGCTACGGCATTGACTTGCTTTTAGACGAAGAAATGCTGGTCATTTATCCCGAAGGCGGCATTCGGAGAGACGACAAATTCACAACCTGAAACCAGGGCTGGCTCGCTTGGCCATGCAGGCAGAAGCCACCCGCCCAGGTCTAAACGTGCAGATCGTCCCCGTCGATATCTACTATGGCGAAGCCTACCCAGGCTGGCGCTGCCCAGTACAGATTAACGTGGGCGAAGCGATCGCCGTGAACCAATATCTAAATGGGCAGGAATCTCCAGAAGGACTCAAAGCCAGGGCCAAGCAACTGACCGCTGCCCTACGGGCTCGCCTAGAAGCCCTCGTAGAAAGCCGCTACAACCCAGCACCCTAACCTCCCTATTCCCTGTTCCCTCCTTCCGCTTCTTCGTTATGTCCTGAGATTATTTGTTTGTTGCAAAACTTAAAGTGCGGCCAGAAGTCCCAAAAGCCCTGATACACTAGGCTTCAGCGATTTAATGTAACCCTTGAGCTTATCTATCGTGATCCTAGAGCGGTAGAGGCTGTTGGGTTGGCCAGTGAGGCAACTTGCTGGGATGTTCATCACTACATCAACCGCACAACCACGGACCCATGGTAGATTCCCTTAAAAAGCCAGAATTTCAAGAAATCCGACCGGGGGTTAAGGCTCCAGCCAAGGATACTATCCTGACTCCTCGGTTTTATACCACTGACTTCGATGAGATGGCCACAATGGACATCTCCATTAACGAAGATGAACTACAAGCCATTTTGGAAGAATTTCGGGCTGACTACAACCGTCATCACTTTGTGCGGGACGAATCCTTCGAGCAGTCTTGGGCGCACATCGACGGTGAAACCCGCCGCTTGTTCGTAGAATTCCTGGAGCGCTCCTGCACCGCCGAGTTCTCTGGCTTCCTTCTGTACAAAGAGCTGGGCCGACGGCTTAAAGATAGGAGCCCGGTGCTAGCCGAATGCTTTACCCTGATGTCGCGAGATGAGGCTCGTCATGCCGGCTTCCTCAATAAAGCGATGTCTGACTTCAACCTCCAGTTAGACCTGGGCTTTTTGACCAAGAGCAAGAAGTACACCTTCTTTAAGCCCAAGTTTATTTTCTACGCCACCTATCTCTCCGAGAAAATTGGCTACTGGCGCTACATCACCATCTATCGTCATCTAGAGTCTCATCCTGAAAATGAGGTTTACCCCATCTTCCGGTTCTTTGAGAACTGGTGCCAGGATGAGAACCGCCACGGCGATTTTTTCTCAGCTCTGATGAAGGCTCAGCCTGAGATTATCAACGACTGGAAGGCTAAACTCTGGTGCCGGTTCTTCCTGCTGTCGGTGTTTGCCACCATGTACCTGAACGACCTGCAGCGCAGTGGCTTCTACGCTTCCCTGGGGTTAGATGCACGGGAATACGACATTCACGTCATTGAAAAACCAATGAAACCGCTGGGCGAGTCTTCCCGGTAATTCTCAACGTGGAGCATCCCGCCTTTTTCCAGCGGCTAGACACGGCGGCAGCGGCCAATGCTAAGCTGGCCACTGTGGCTGAATCAAACCAGCCCAAGCCGGTTCAGCTGCTGCGTAAGCTACCTCACATTGCCACCATTGGCTGGCAACTGGTGCAGCTCTACTTCATGAAACCCATTGATGTCACCACCAGCCGGGGGCAGGTGCGTTAGAGCGAGGGTTGAGGTTGCCCCTAAAGCGGCCTGGGATTATGGCTAAGTCGTAACTGAATCACACCTTAGTCAAAAAACAGCACTATCCTCGATTTCCCCCAACGGCTTTGCATTGTGCAAAGCCGTTTTTCTTGTTGGCTTTGGGAGCAAATAACTGGCGCAACTGGGGTGTTCAGCCCTTAAACTGAGGGCAGCTTTCTGGAGCCTCGCCTGTCTTTTATGACCCTTGCACTATGGTTTTTGGTTGGTGGGATTGGAATGACACGCCCGTTTTGGCTGATGGTTTGCCGCACGATATCGTCCGACTGGGTAGTCATGCCCAGAAAACGCCCCAAGGGCGATTTCAATCTCGCTGGCCCAACGTCGCCCTAGTGGGTACTGGGTTGGTGGCAGGCAGCTTGCTAGGTCTGCCTCAGAGCGGGCTGGCCACCTCAAAGCCAACTTCAACCAAGGACTGCCCTGACTTGGCCATCCCCCATGACCAAGCCTGTAACCTAACTCTGCCCCCTCAACCCCGGCTAGGGCAAACTCCTACGGATGCTTCGCCTGCCAGCGAGACGCTAACCAACCCAGCCCCTCCCGAATCCGAGACATCTCCCCTGGAGCTAGATCCCTCTGTCATTGAGCAGAGCCCCGTTCTCCAACGGTGGCTGGAACAAACCCCAGACATTGCCAGCGAAATTCGTCACCAACCTAGCTTTCGCACCCGCCTGCGGGTCGGCTATACCAATTTTCCTTCTACCGGTGAAATTAACGGCGTCCAGGCTGGCATTGAGGATGTGTTTTTAATCCCCGGTACCGGCCTCACAGCTAGCGGCGACTACAGCCGCAGTGGTAATGGTCAGCGTCAGTCCTACGGTGGCGAGGCCCGCTACTACCTGTTTCCCCTGGGCGGGTACGTCAACCTGGCTCCTACGATTGGCTATCGCTCCCTATCCACACCTAACTACAGCACCGATGGCCTGAATCTGGGCCTGCGGCTGATGGTGATTCCCTCCCGTGGTGGCGGTGCCGATTTTGCCCTTAGCCAGCAGTGGGTTGCCCCCGGCAGCGAGAATGAAGTCGGGCTGACCAGCCTCACCCTGGGCTACGCCGTCACCCGCCAGTTGCGCCTGGGGACAGATTTACAATTTCAAAACTCTCGCTTCGGGCAAGACAGCCGCTGGGGGTTATCCTTAGAGTTACTTTTGTAACTATGATGGAGCCCGGTTTTTGCCCATGGAACCCGACTTTTCCCAACTCAATCCCGATCACCCAGGGGGGCAAGAGATGCTGCGCCACTGGCTGAAGCGGCGTCAATTTCTAGCGCTGGGAACTGGCTCTATGGCCGGAGCTTTGGCTCTGGCGGCACTGCAATCCCAAGCCGAAGGTGCCTCGCCGCCCCAAGCCCCAGGTTCTTTGGCACAAGCTCCTAACCC
>JAAUUR010000169.1 GCA_012031045.1 Leptolyngbyaceae cyanobacterium SM2_5_2 | reverse complement strand
TATTTTCGACCATAACTACCAGTTCGTTACCCTGTCGGCCCTGGAGTTTGAGGTGCTGCAGGCGTGCGATCGGGCTAAATCTGCCAACGGCCCCCAAATTCAGGAGTCGGCCTTGACCGTCGCTGACTTACTCAGGCAAACCTCCGTTAGCCTCCATGACATCCGGCAAATGCATCGAAATCAGCTGATTTTGCTGCAGCCGTCACGGCTTTCTCCATAGCTTTATCCAAAGATCACGGATTTCCTGCCAGGACTATCTATTAAGTATTATTGCCGTGATATGATCTTCTATGGCTTGAATTAACGGGCTAGAACCCTTAGTGGCTAAGGATTTGTGCTGGCGTGGCTCCAATTTCCTCTGACCAAACCAGTATGGCGGCTCCGGCGGTAGACTCTGCGGATGTAAACGGGGTGCTTCCTCCTCCCATAGATAAAGCTATGGGCGAGTACTACCAGCTTCAGCAAAACCTATTAATTTGCACCGTTGCCTTTAGTGGATTCATTTTTTGCAGTGTTTGGCTTACCTATTCATTACCAATTGCTCTGAATTATTTAATTGGAGCGTGCGGTGGTGTGGTTTACTTGAGGATGTTGGCTAAAAACGTCGCCAATCTGGGGCGTGGGCAGCAAAAGGTAGGCAGTGGTCGGCTGGCTATTTTTATTGGGTTGATTTGGTTGCTACTCAGTGGCAACAGCTTCAAATTGTGCCTGTTTTTCTGGGTTTCTTAACCTACAAAGCGGCCCTGATTGCCTACACTCTTTGGACGGCGGTTTTACCTCTTAGCCCCAAGGGTGAATAGCATTCTAGGCTAGCACAATTTTCAATGATCCCTACGGTCATATCAGTTAGGTCAAGATGGCGCTGGACGTGGTTATGTTTTATCCCTCAATTCTGGCAAAGCTAGAAGTCGGCCAGCATCTTTACTGGCAAATTGGTAATCTCAAAGTTCACGGGCAGGTGTTTCTCACCTCCTGGTTTGTGATTGGTTTGCTCGTGCTGGTGTCGGTATTGGCCACTCGAAATATTCAGCGAGTGCCCTCAGGCCTCCAAAATTTCATGGAGTATGCCCTGGAATTTATCCGTGATTTGGCCAAAACCAAATTGGGGAAAAAGAGTACCGCCCCTGGGTTCCCTTTGTTGGCACGCTCTTTTTGTTTATCTTTGTGTCTAACTGGTCTGGGGCGCTGGTACCCTGGAAACTCATTCACCTACCGTCTGGTGAATTGGCCGCTCCAACCAACGACATCAACACCACGGTAGCCCTGGCTTTGCTCACGTCCCTGGCTTACTTTTATGCCGGTTTTAGCAATCGTGGATTGAGCTATTTTGCTAAATACATTGAGCCTACGCCAATCCTATTGCCGATCAATATTCTTGAAGATTTCACCAAGCCCCTTTCCCTGAGCTTCCGTCTATTCGGGAACATCTTGGCTGATGAACTGGTTGTGGCCGTGTTGGTTTTACTGGTACCTCTTTTCGTACCGTTGCCAGTGATGATTCTTGGGTTGTTTACCAGTGCTATTCAGGCACTAATCTTTGCAACCCTGGCCGCGGCCTACATCGGTGAAGCCATAGAAGGGCATGGTGCAGAAGAGCATGAGTGACCTTGAATAGAGGCATTCAGTGTGCGCTGGCTGATGGGGCAGGTTCCATCGACAGCACTGTGGCTGAGAGGGCCGCAATACAAGCAAAAAAACGCCCTGAGGCGTTGGTTATACCTGAGTCGATTGTTGTTGATTGTCTAAATCGAGGTAACGACATGGATCCTATTATTGCAGGCGCTTCCGTAATAGCCGCGGCCTTGGCCGTGGGTTTGGCCGCCATTGGCCCTGGCATTGGTCAGGGTAATGCGGCTGGTCAAGCTGTAGAAGGGATTGCCCGCCAGCCTGAAGCTGAAGGCAAAATTCGCGGCACTCTTCTGCTCAGCCTAGCCTTCATGGAAGCGTTGACCATCTACGGTCTGGTGGTTGCACTCGTGCTGCTGTTCGCTAACCCCTTTAGCTAAGACTCTGAGGTGGGAGAGGTAAATTACCTCTCCCAGTCTCTTCACCGGGCTCTGATTTAGTCGGGGTGTGTTAGCGGGTTGACGATAATTGGGCCTAGAGCCCGACGTTGTGGGTGGTGGACTTAGAAGCATGGTTCATTCAATCTGGTTTTTGGCGGTAGAAGCGGCTGAAGAGGCGAGTGGCGGTCTGTTTGACCTGGATGCCACCCTGCCTTTAATGGCCGTCCAGTTTGTATTGCTGGCGGTAGTGCTGAATGCGCTGTTCTATAAGCCGTTGGGCAGGGCTATTGATGAGCGAGATGGCTACATCCGCACCAATAAAGTGGAGGCGGCGGAGCGGCTGGCGAAGGCTGAACAGCTGGCAAAGACTTACCAGCAAGAGCTAGCGGAAACTCGGCGGCAGGCTCAGGCTGTTATTGCGGCGGCTCAGGAATCTGCTCAGAAGCTGGCGGCTGAAAGTCTGTCGACCGCTCAGCAGGAAGCTCAGGCTCAGCGTGAGCAGGCCCAGCGTGAGCTAGATGAGCAGAAGCGCGTGGCCATGGCTTCCCTAGAACAGCAGGTGGAAGGGTTGAGCCGTCAAATTTTAGATAAGTTGCTCAGCTCAGCCTCCGTTTAGGGGTTGTTAGGTGGGCCAAGATAGGGTGCCAGGGTTGTTGACCGGATGTAAGGATATGACTATTGGTTGGTTTCTAGCAACAGAAGAGGGGGGGGTTGGTCTTAATTTCGACATCCTTGAGACCAACCTGATTAACTTGGTCATTATTGCGGGTGTGCTGGTTTACTTTGGCAGCAAGTTTTTAGGGAAGACCTTATCCACCCGCCAGGCCGCTATTGAGAGTGCCATTGTCGAGGCTGAGCAGCGTAAGCAGGAGGCCGCTATGGCTCTGGCGGAACAGCAGCAAAAGCTGGCCCAAGCTCAGGAAGAAGCGAAGAAGATTTTGGCCGATGCCGAGCAGGCCGCAACCCGGTCTAGGGAAGCCATTTTGGCCCAGGCTGAGGCTGATGTTGAACGCATGAGGGCTACGGCCGCTCAAGATTTGAGTTCCCAGGAAGTGCGCGTCATGCGAGAGCTGCAGCAGCGGATTGCCACTTTAGCCCTGAAGCGCGCGGAATCCGAGCTTCCCCATCGTCTCAATGATGAGGTGCAACGACGTTTGATTGATGTCAGCATTGTCAGCCTCGGAGGAAGGTAAGCAGGATGGAAGGCGCAGTTCTTCAGAAATTACGATGCCCTACGCCAAGGCACTGATGGATCTGGCCAAGGCCCATGGCGTCGCCGATCAGGTTGGCGCAGAGGTGGCTGAACTTCAGGCTATTCTGGCTAGTTCGGAAGATTTAAACCAGTTTTTGGCTAATCCGCTGATTGTTCCGGAAGCTAAGAAGGGCGTTCTGCGGCAGATCGGCGAGGGGAAGGTGACCCCTTTTCTGCTAAGTGTGCTGCTGCTGCTGGTCGATCGTAACCGCATCATTTTTGTGGACGGGATTTTAGAACAGTATCAGGTGTTGCTTAGAGAACTCAATCAGACCGTTCTGGCCGATGTCACCGCTGCTACAGAGCTGTCTGAGGAGCAGGCCAGTGCTATCCGAGAACGGGTGGTAGGGTTGACGGGAGCTAGAAATGTGGAGCTATCGGTACGGGTAGATCCCTCTCTTCTGGGTGGGCTGATCGTGAAGGTGGGGTCTCAAGTGATTGATGCCAGCCTGCGCGGACAGCTTCGGCGGATTGGTATACAGTTGGCGGCCCCGGCCTAGTCGCGGCAATCTCTTGTTTTTTCGTGTTTGTGTAGGTTTAGCAGAGCAGATCCTATGGTTAGCATCAGACCTGACGAAATTAGCAGCATCATTAAGCAGCAGATTGAGCAGTACAACCAGGAAGTCAAGATATCCAATGTGGGTACCGTGCTTCAGGTAGGGGATGGTATTGCCCGGATCTATGGCCTAGAAAACGTGATGGCCAGCGAGCTGCTGGAATTTGAAGACGGCACTGTGGGCATTGCCCTCAACCTGGAAGAGGACAACGTTGGTGCGGTGTTGATGGGCGATGGTATCAACATTCGCGAAGGTAGTCCTGTGTCTGCCACCGGGCGCATTGCCTCGGTACCCGTTGGCGATGCCATGCTGGGCCGGGTGGTGGATGCCCTAGCTCGTCCTATTGACGGTAAAGGGGATATTCAAGCCAACGAAACCCGCCTGATTGACTCCCCGGCCCCTGGTATTATTGCCCGGAAGTCGGTATACGAGCCGCTGCAAACCGGCATTACCGCCATTGACGCCATGATTCCCATTGGTCGTGGTCAGCGCGAGCTAATCATTGGTGACCGGCAAACCGGGAAAACAGCCATTGCCATCGACACTATCCTTAACCAGAAGTCGGAGGATGTGGTCTGCGTCTACGTAGCAATTGGCCAAAAAGCCGCCTCCGTGGCCAGGTAGTGGATGTGCTGCGGGAGCGGGGTGCGCTGGATTACACTATCATCGTGGCCGCTAACGCCAACGCTCCAGCACCGTTGCAGTACCTAGCTCCCTATACGGGTGCCGCCCTGGCCGAGTACTTCATGTACAAGGGCAAGGCTACCCTGGTTGTCTACGACGATTTGACCAAGCAAGCTCAGGCCTATCGCCAAATGTCCCTGCTGCTGCGTCGTCCGCCCGGTCGGGAAGCCTACCCTGGCGATGTGTTCTATCTGCACTCTCGCCTGCTGGAGGCGGGCGGCTAAACTCAGCCCGGCTCTGGGGGAAGGCAGCATGACGGCTCTACCGATTATCGAAACCCAGGCTGGTGACGTGTCAGCGTACATTCCCACCAACGTCATTTCCATTACCGATGGTCAGATTTTCCTGTCCTCCGACCTGTTTAACTCGGGTTTGCGGCCTGCCATCAACGCGGGTATTTCCGTCTCGCGGGTAGGGTCGGCGGCGCAAATCAAGGCCATGAAGCAGGTGGCCGGTAAGGTGAAGCTAGAACTGGCTCAGTTTGACGAACTGCAAGCTTTTTCGCAGTTTGCCTCCGACCTGGATACCTCTACCCAGAAGCAACTGGCGCGTGGGCAGCGTCTGCGGGAACTGCTGAAGCAGCCCCAGTACTCTCCCCTGCCGGTGGAAGAGCAGGTAGCCATCATCTACGCCGGTATTAACGGCTATCTGGATGACATCCCGGCGGCTCAGGTGGTAACCTTCACCAAGGAAATGCGCGACTACATCCGCAATAATCAGCCTAAGTTTGCGGAACTGATCCGCACAGACAAGAAGCTCACTGACGAGAGCGAAGCCATCCTTAAGACCAGTATTAACCAGGCTAAGGAAGCCTTCATGGCGGCAGCCTAGTCGCTCTTTTTCAGCCTTCCTACCAACCAGGATAGGAAGGCTGGCTTTGCAACCCCGGCGAGGACATACCATGCCTAACCTTAAAGCTATTCGCGATCGCATCAAATCTGTTAAAAACACTCGCAAAATCACCGAAGCTATGCGCCTGGTGGCCGCAGCCAAAGTGCGCCGCGCCCAGGAGCAGGTGATTGCCACCCGCCCCTTTGCCGACCGCCTGGCCCAGGTGCTCTACGGTTTGCAAAGTCGGCTGCGGTTTGAGGATGTCGATCTGCCGTTGCTCAAGCAGCAGGAGGTCAGCACCGTAGCTATTCTGGTCATTTCTGGCGATCGCGGCCTCTGTGGTGGCTACAACACCAACGTCATCCGCCGAGCAGAAATTCGGGCTAAAGAACTGGCTGCAGAAGGGCTCAATTACCAGTACGTGATTGTTGGGCGCAAAGCTAATCAGTACTTCAAGCGCCGTGACCAACCCATTGAAGCTTCCTTCACCGGCCTGGATCAGATTCCTAGCGCCAGCGAAGCCTCCCAAATTGCCGATGAACTGCTCTCTCTCTTTTTGTCTGACAAGGTAGAACGCGTTGAGCTGATTTATACCCGCTTTGTTTCTCTGGTAAGCTCTCGCCCGGTGGTGCAAACCCTGCTGCCGCTCGATCCCCAAGGTTTAGAAAGCGCCGATGACGAAATTTTCCGACTCACAACGCGGGGCGGAGCCTTCGAAGTTGAACGGGAGAAACTGGCTCCTCAAACGGCAGCGGCCTTCCCTCAGGACATGATCTTTGAACAGGATCCTGTCCAAATTCTGGATGCCTTGTTGCCCCTTTACCTGAACAACCAGATTCTGCGAGCACTGCAAGAATCTGCCGCCAGCGAACTGGCCGCTCGGATGACGGCTATGAATAATGCCAGCGACAACGCGAAGGAATTGGCCAAGTCCCTTAACCTGACTTATAACAAAGCTCGTCAAGCCGCTATTACCCAGGAAATTCTGGAAGTTGTTTCCGGCGCGAATGCCCTGGGATAACCCATTAAATAGTGGGCCTAGGTTCGGTGTGTAGCCTGCGGCTATGCGCCGAATTTTGTTGGTTAATTAATACTCAGGCGATGCATCACGCCTCGCGTGACGCATCGAAGTTCTACTCTGCGGTGCGTTGGGCTAGCGCCACAGCGCACCCTATAATTTCTGGTACGTTCACTTCTCGTCAACTGTGGTGAGCCATTTAAAAGCAAACGGTGAAGGGCAGAGGGCAGTTCCAGAAAGTTCCTAGGGATCGCGGCTGAGTAGGCGTGAAACAGCCGTTTCAATAGCCGAAGCGAAGGCCTGGAGTAACGCTGAATAGCTCCTAGCCTTACTCTAGCCAGGCCATTACCTGGTGGCCAAGTTGCACACCGTTGAGCCGGTCGATTTCGCGCACACCGGTGGGGCTGGTGACGTTCACCTCGGTGAGGTAACCGCCAATCACATCAATACCCACAAAGTAAAGACCATCCTGCTGTAATGTGGGAGCGAGTTGACGACAAATCTCATACTCGCGCTCAGTGATGTCTACCTGGGCCACCCGACCCCCAACCGCCATGTTGCCGCGAAATTCGTGACCAGTGGGTATGCGATTGACGGCCCCAATGGGTTCACCATCAAGCAGAATAATTCGCTTATCACCCTCCTTGGCGGCGGGTAAATAGGTTTGAATCATCACCGGTTCTTGGCCCTGGCGAGTGCTGATTTCAATCATGGAGTTGAGGTTGCGATCGCCCGCCTGCAAAAATAAAATCCCCTCTCCGGCCTTACCGCCCAGGGGTTTGAGCACCGCCATTCCCCAGCGCTCCACCGTTTCGCGAATCACGCCCTTATTCTGGCTAACAATGGTTTCGGGAATGGCCTGGGTGAATTGCAGGGCATACATTTTCTCATTGGCGGCCCGCAGCCCTTTAGGAGAGTTGACTACCCGTGTTTTGGCCGGGTCAATATAGTCCAAAATATAGGTCGCATAGAGGTAGGGAATGGTGACGGGTGGGTCAGTGCGCATAAATACGGCATCCATAGTTTCTAGACACTGCTGCACCGGCTCGCCCAACTGAAACCAGGCCGGCATGGCAACCCAGCCACCGTCCACCAACTGCACCGGGGTCAGGTGTACCGCTCGCAGCTGACCATAGGCTCGCTCACCTACCACGCTAAGCTGTGGTGCTTCTGTGATCCAAACCTCATGCCCTCTGGCCTGGGCCGCTTCCATCAGGGCCACACTACTATCATGGCCTGGGTCAAGGCGCTCAATCGGGTCAATGATAAAAGCAATTTTCACAGGCCGCATTCCTAACTATCAGGTAGTGTTGTAGCACGGTTAGAGAAAAACCGTCACAGTAGAGGAGGGAGAAGCGAAGTAAAGCCCTGATAATAGATTTAGATGCTTTGTCGCTAGCTTGGGTTAAGCCCAAGTTAGTGTTTTTAATTTAGGATCTTTTCGTCCCGACGTTTTCCATGCCCTCCTCCATGCCCGTCTTTAAGCTTCTCTTCAGCGTTTTAGGTATTTCAGCTCTGGTGTATCTTACGCTTTGTGGATGGCTCTGGGTTGGGCAGCGTCGGCTCATGTTTTTCCCTACGGCTACGCTAGAGGCCACGCCGCAATCCTTCGGACTAGCCTATGAAGACATTTGGCTCCCGGTTGGAGCCGGGCGATTGCATGGCTGGTGGCTGCCCGCGGGCGACCCTACCGCGCCAACGTTCCTCTACTTGCATGGCAATGCTGGCAACGTTTCAACCAACTTGAGCCGAGTAATTTTGCTGCGCTCGCTGGGAGCCTCTGTCTTCACCATCGACTATCGCGGCTATGGTCTTAGCTCTGGCCCGTTTCCCAGCGAGCACCGACTTTATGAAGATGCCCTCGCGGCCTATCATTTTTGCGGAGTGATAAGGGCATTCAACCCGATCACCTCCTGGTATATGGGCATTCCCTAGGCGGGGCCATTGGGATTGAACTGGCCCGGCGCGTGTCGCAAATGGCGGGCTTAGTGGTTGAGGGTTCTTTCACCTCAATGGGCGATATGGCCATGCTAACGCACTACAGCCACTGGTTCCCGGTCCGCTGGCTGCTGACCCAGCCGTTTAATTCCCTGGCCAAGGTCAGCCAGCTCAAACTGCCGATTCTGTACCTACACGGGCTGGCCGACGCTTCGGTGCCCGCCACCATGAGTCAGCAACTTTACAACGCCACCGCTGGCCCCAAGGATCTATGGCTGGTGCCCAATGCCGACCACAACGACCTCACAGACTGGGCCGGTGCCGAGTTTCAGTACCGATTAAGGCAATTTTTAGACCACTACGTTTTGGTCAATCCCTTAGGGAGAGGTTGAGGATTGAGGGGATAGCTCCTGGCCAGATATTAGATAACGTCAACAGGTGGCCATCTCCGCAGCTTCACCCTGCAAAGCTGGGGTAAAACTATGGCGAAATCGGTAACCAACACGAACTGATTTGCTAAAGTTACCGTGATTATTTTAACTTTATCTACAGAATTTTCTATGGCTCGACTGTCTGCCGAACTCAACAACCATTTTTTTGATGTCGTCAAGACACCTCAAGTTACCCTCAAAGAAATCCTATCCCTGGCTGGGGAGCGTACCTTTGGGTTCCTGTTTGTGCTGTTGTCGCTACCCTCAGCCCTACCTCTACCAGCCCCCGGATACTCAACCCCCTTTGGAATTGTGATGTTTCTGCTAGCGGTGCAGCTCATTGCCGGACGTACTCGTCCTTGGATGCCCGAAAAGTGGAATGATAAGCAGTTTGACCTGGTATCCGTCCAAAAAATTGTTAAAGCAGGCACCCCCTGGCTCCAGCGCCTCGAAGCCATTTCTCGACCCCGGCTTACGCCCATCTGTACCAGCCTAGTGGGTCGAACCATTATCGGTATCGCCATTGCGCTGATGTCAATTTCGATGATGATACCGATTCCAGGTACCAACACCCTGCCAGCCATGGGGATTTTTGTCACTGGTTTTGGGCTTTTAGATGACGATGGTGCCATTAGTCTCGGCGGTCTAACCCTCTGTGTTATGGCCGGTACCCTGACCACCCTGATTCTTACCTTTGGTTACGAGGCCGTTAAAACCGCTTTGGGCTTCCTCCGCAACGGCCTTTAGCTAACCTACCATGAAGACTAGCCAGGGTCGTGATTTCCCGGCGTCTGGCCATTTTGGCGGCTTTGCAATAACACTACTAATCACACTAACGAGCACGGAGGGATTCGAACCCCCGACACCTAGAACCGGAATCTAGTGCTCTATCCACTGAGCTACGTGCCCTTAGGCTGCATTATTCTAGCATCTAAGCTAGGAGGTTGGGGCATGAATCTCCAGGCCAATCAACCGGACTGTCTCCTGGGCGCCACTCTTTTCACACCGAGGTATGTTATGAGCCGCTATGGGGCACTCCAGCAAATTCAAAGCCTTGACCCGGTTCACGACCATCAGCAGATCTGCTATTTGTTAGCAGGCTACGAGTTTCCCTGGGATATTACCCGATCCTTAGAACTTGCGTTGCTGCGAACCTTTTGCGTGCCCAGCATTGCTCGCTTGCTGGGAGAACATTGGCCCAGAGACATTAAAAAAAACTGCCTAAATCGTTCTGAATAGCGGCTTTAGAAAGTAAAGCTTACATTTTGCCACTGGGCGCTAGAATCGTATAGCTGATCCTCATCATTCGATTCGTACAAACATTTAGCCATTCGTTCGAGAGTAACTCCATGTCACAAGGTCAAGGATTTTGGGGTTTGGGGTTGGGCAAAATGAAGGAACTCACCGAAGCCTTCAAAAAAGCTCAACAGATTGCAAGAAGGGGCCAAAGCAGCTCCAGGAAGAGCTAGAACGGATGGAAATTGAGGGAGAATCGAGGCGGTGGCTTGGTCAAGGTCATCATGAGCGGAAATCA
>JAAUUR010000168.1 GCA_012031045.1 Leptolyngbyaceae cyanobacterium SM2_5_2 | reverse complement strand
GCCAACCCACTAGAATTTCTGAGCGGCCCTGGACCATGCCTTGAATTAACGCCTGGGCTACCTGCTCTGGAGGGACTGGTTGTACCCAGCGGAACCAGTCAAAGTCTCGCACCATGTCGGTGTCGGTGAGGGAAGGCAGCAGCGCCACAACGCGCACATTATGCGGGGCCAGTTCGCAACGGAGAGCTTGGGTAAAGCCCAGGATGGCGAACTTGGTGGCCGAATAGGTTGCCATTGTGGGAGCTGCAATTTTGCCCATCAGACTAGAAACATTGACAATGCATCCCTCGCGACGCACCGCCATGCGACGGGCAACCAAACGAGTGACCGTGTAAAGCCCTAGCAGATTAGTGGAAATTTCAGATTGCACCTGGGCAGCTTGGCTTGCAGAAAGGGAGCCTGATGGCTACCCCAGCGCAGTTAACCAGGAGATGCACCGGGCCATACTGTTGCCAGGCTTGAGCAATCACCACATTGACGCGCACCGCATCGGTCAGATCGACCGGCAGCACAATGGCCTCAGTGCCAAGCTGCGCCAGCTCAGCGGCTACAACTTCCAACCGTTGCCGGTGGCGAGCGACTAGCAAAATTCGTTTGGCCCCCTGTAGGGCCAGGGCATGGGCGATCGCCCGTCCGATACCGCGAGAAGCTCCGGTGACTAGGGCAGTTTTATTGTGAATCGTCATACCAAAACCTCCTGCTGAAGCGAGAATTGTTCAGCTAGCACAGTGGATATCGGTGCGACAAGCCCACTAGCGGGATAGGCCCGTCTGGCTTGTCGCCACACAAAAATCGGATCAGGGGCTAATTCAGGGCAAAAATAACTGGATTTGCTTGAAACAATGCCTTCGGACTCAAAACCGTTCGCTCACTCAGTCCTAATGGTGATTTTGGGGTTCACCTGGTGTAGCTACACACGCTTGTTGGATCAGATTGAGTCATCGCCCCAATTAACTAGCAGGCTCAGGGAGTTGATAAATGTAGTAGCGTCATAGCGTCAGTTCTCCTAAGCAAAAGACTATCCGAACCATTGACTACCGACATTAGCATCGGGATCAGACAGCGGCAATGATCCTGAATAAAGTCGCCAGATTGTAACAGCTCTTATCACACCTCTCAGAAATACGGGCGTGTTTCACGCTCGATTTCCTGCCGTCAGTTTTTATGGCCTGCAAAGAATTTTATTGGAAATCCTGATTTGAAAGATATGTGGACGCTTATGAGAGTCGCCAGTCTTAACCACCTCGAATCTGAGAGAACTGATTTGTAGTTTAAGTTACGTATCGATATGTTGCGAGTTTCCTGGCCAGAGTCAGCCCAAACTCGCCTCAAGTTTTCTGTTCTGGCTTGGTTCCCTATCGGTATTGGGCCTGCCGCAATGGCCTTTCAAATATGTGGATTCTTATAAGATTCATGCATTTTGGGCTAGACTAACGGCGGCACAGGTGATGTAGAACCTCTGCTAGCCACCCTCCAAAGGGTTTTAGCCATGCTTACGGGCACGTTGATCCAAAAAATTTGCCAAGATCATAGAAGCTTTACGATATTCGTTCATAATTTGATAGAATCAAATCTATACAAAGTTCCCGCACCAGGGAGGCAGAACGTTGATTCACGCCACACTACACCAGCTCAAGGTTTTTGAAGCTACAGCTCGCCACGGTAGCTTTACACGGGCCGCTGAAGAGCTTTACCTCACCCAGCCTACGGTATCGATTCAGGTTAAGCAGTTGACGAAGGCCGTGGGGCTACCGCTGTTTGAGCAAATCGGCAAGCGACTCTACCTCACCCAGGCTGGGCAAAAGCTGCTAGAAACCTGTCAGGAAATTTTCAGCGGCCTCGACCAGTTTGAAATGGCTATTTCCGACCTCAAAGGTCTCAAGCAGGGCCAGCTGCGGCTAGCGGTCATTACCACGGCAAAATACTTCGTGCCTCGTCTATTAGGTCCCTTTTGCCAGCGCTTTCCTGGTATTGACATCTCCCTCAAGGTGACAAACCACCAGCACATACAGGAGCGCATGGCCAACAACGACGATGACCTTTACATCATTAGCTCTCCGCCTGAGCAGCCTGACCTCAAAATCTATCCCTTTCTGGAGAACCCACTGGTAGTTATTGGCCCCAAAGATCACCCTCTAGCGGGTAAGACCAAGGTGCCGATTCAGTCCCTCAATGGTGAACAGTTCATTATGCGGGAGCCAGGATCGGGCACACGCCAGGCGGTGCAAAAGCTATTTGCCGAGCACGATGTAAATGTGAAGGTGCGCCTAGAACTGGGCAGCAACGAAGCGATTAAGCAGGCGATCGCGGGTGGACTTGGTATTTCAGTTCTTTCTCTACACACGATTATTTCTGAAGGTACCGATGGCGAATTTACCATTTTAGATGTTGAGCACTTTCCCATTGAGCGCCATTGGTACGTGGCTAGTCTGGCTGGTAAGCAGCTTTCGGTAGTGTCCCAAGCGTTTCTCTCTTACCTGCTAGAAGAAAGCCACGCCATGGTAGAAAAATGTCTGCCGGGGATCAACCTTCATGGCATCAGCAAGACTCCACCGCTACCGCCCCTAGCGGACAAGACAACGGATAAGACCCTATCCAAGGCCGTTTAGATCTGGCCTGTTAAGTCGTTGACATTTAAACCCTGGTTTGCGTCTAAATTAGCCACCAAACCTGTGAATTAGCCACCAAACCCGCCAGTTTAGAGTTGGCTTGTATGGCCTTCGTCGTTGCCCTGGTCAGCTTCGTTGTCCTTGGGTTTCCCCTGGGGTTCTGCAGCCGGAGAGGGGGAGGGCGATGCTAAGTCAGTCTCTGATTTTGAGCGTTCGCTAGTGCTTTCGTAGAGGTTAGCCAGTCGATCCTGCATATCCTGAAGCCAGCTATTGTGCTCACTACGGATCGTTTCTTCCGTGTTGATGACCAGTTTCTCAAAGTTCTTAGGATCGGCCTTTGCCGTATCCGGTAAAGAATACCACCAGGCCCGAATATCATAGAGTGCGTCCGCCGCCTGGTTGTAGCCCACCAGGGTTGCCTCAATACGGCGGTACTCCAGATAGGTAACAAAAGCGCCAGCCAGGGCGGCGGTGACGGCGACCCAGTTTTGCAGACCAGTAGCCGCCAGAAATGTGCCTAATCCGCCAAAGATGTACACGCTACTTTGAAAAATCTGATATCGGCGGTTGTAAAGTTTGGCTTTACCACGGTACCAATCAAACTGATCTTCCAGACGGCTGCGAAGATAAGCCTGTACATCCAGATCGGTGTATCGTTGCTCTCCGGTGTTGTCTATCTTGTTGACAAGCACCTCTTCAACCTTAAACAAAAACTGCCAAACCCGTTGGATCTGGCGATTTAACCACATTAAAGGTCGGCTCAGCAACACTATCACCAGCCCCAGTTCCATGCGCTTAGGGGGCTCTCCCTCGTAGGGGCTAAGGGCAGACTGATGGACAGCGCTACCCTTCACTCGCTCGCTAATCATCTGAAGCTTTTCAGCTAATACCTGGTGACGATTTTGATCATAGGGTTTAACCCGAGTGCGGTAGTAATAAATCTCCATCTTTAAGGATTCGGCACTACCTCGTAGTAATACCCAGCTACTACCCCGGTCAAATTTCACCGAAAAAGCTCTCAGCCCGGTCATGACTATGGGGAAAAGAATTAGGAAGAAATTTGTTGCGGCCAGGGCTCGATATTTTCTTTCATTCCACAGTCGGGCTAGGGATAGACTGTTAATGTCATCTTGAAGCGCCTGTAGCTGTTCGGCTCTAATTTCACTCCGGCTAGGGCTGGTTTCTATAGACCGTAGCTCTTTGACAATGACCTGGTTCAAAATCACCGGCTGTGCTACGGCTAGCACCACGATTAAAATACTGAGGTAGGTCAGCAGCCGGCGTAAAAAAAAGAATCGCTGCTGCGCTTGGCTAGCATTTTGATCAAAAACATCGTGCTTTTTCCAGGCGCTTTCTAGCAACTGAGGGTTAGACGTTTGCTCTGGAGCTAATTCTGCTACCTTTGTATCGCTAGGTGACAATGGCTCCGGAGTCTGAGCAGAAGCCGTCATAATGCACCCCTTTAGATATCAACAAAATACTGATGAATGCGATTGTGCATCTCATCCATCGGCATATCAAAGCTAATTAGCTCCAGCTTACCGCTAGGTTGATACTCCTGAACAAGCTCTAGCAGCTGTGGTTTAGCCGCTAAGTCCCCTGTCATAGCGGTTGCCACCTCATCGGCCAAGCGCCCACTGCCCGCCATCACCAGCGTAGACCGACCGGCAGAGAGGTTGGCCCTTAGGTCAGTTAAGGCGACCTTGCCGCCGTTGATTAGGATCGTTAGCGCTGGTTTACTGGCAGAAATGTGAGTGGCTAAATCCACCAACCAGGGCGACTCGCTGCCCCAGTCCTGGCCAGGAATTAAGAAAAAATTGGTGTGATGGGGTTCTAACTCGTGGCGAGAGTCATCGGTGATGGCCAGGCTATCGCCATTGGGCAGTTTGGCTTTGCCCTGGGGCACCACACCAATGAGCGGAAAGCGTCCGTTTATTTGAAACCGCGCCCGGCCCATCATGCGAATCACCCCAGCATCGGTACCACCGTCTAGCACCGTCAGGCCCAATTCCTGAGCCAGCGGAGCCAAAACCCGGTCAAACACGGTTTGCAACTGGTCTAAACTTTCTGGGCTCATAAAGCTAGCGCCACCAATCACCACTAGCGTTGGCTGAGGAATGCTTAACCCCATCGCGTCTAGAGCCTGGAGTGGGGTTTGCTGAGCTGACAACGACAAGGCTTGAGCGCTATGCCCATTTAGAAATTTCAGGTTTATAAGTCCAGTCGCAAAGGTGTCTAACATGCTGCGGGGAACTGAGATGGGGGAGACTAATACCAAGGTTGGATGGATGCCCTGAACTAAAGCGTGCGCTAAACCCTGCTGTTGTCGGTGTGCTGAAACTTGATGATATCCTGAAGCCACCAATTCATACAGGAATTATAGTCTCTGGGCCGAACAACGCAGAATTCATCGGTGGTCTGTGATACTGAAGATATGGGTGATACTGAACATGCTACAGAGCCTCAGAGACCCTTCCGCTAGGGTTTAGATGTAGAAATGTAATATTTTCGTTGTAAATGACCAGAATTCCATCAAGACATGGTGTAGAAACCTCTGTAGGTTCCCTCAGCCCTGATAGCATCTTTAATCTATCCCTTAACTCTCCATCGCCATAGCAGACCACCAAAACTGATCCATCAGGTGCGATGTCTCAGACTGAACTGCCATCCACAATCAAAAGTAAGCTCGGTTTTTGCGTTGCTTATCAACTGCCAGAGGCCGATAGTGCTCGGCTGGGCTATCTGTCGGTGCCAAATCGCCACGATATTTTTGTGGCTTACACCCCAGAGAATGCCGAAACTGTTAGAAGCCTTGATGATGCGATTCGTGATGTTGGGCTTGAACCCTGGATCGGTGAGTTACTAGACCTATTAAGCCCAAACCCAGACAGAATCATTCAAGAGGGCATTCAAGACAGTGATGCGTTGATTCTATTGATGGGGAAGGATGGCACCATTCCTGCCGATTTACAAGATGAGCTAGAGCAAGCTCTAGCCCTGAATCGCTTAGTGATTTTGGTGTCTCGCAGCGCCATCAAAGCCGAACCACTCCAACCCTATAACTTGTCTCGGCTAACGGTTCCTCCCTGCCATCCACTTTCGCTGCCGCAGGTGGCTGAGGCTATTTTCATATTCTGGTTTATGCTCGGCTATTAGCCAGAGCAACCGAGTGGCAGCAACAGGGAAAGCCTGCGGCTAAACTACTCTCTACAGACGATTTTGAAGCCGCCCAAAAACAGGTTGACTGGATAAAAAGCCATGCCGCCTTTGGTCTAACCCTAGAGCCGTTGCAAGAGGAATTCTTGCAAGCTAGCCGACAAGAAAGCAGCCACGGCGCACCACCCTCAATTTTCATTTCCTATTCCCGTAGGGATGTTGAGTTTGTCAACCAGTTAGTTCAAGCCCTTAAGGATAAAGGGTTTATCATTTGGCTAGATCGCGAAAATATCCCCATTGCAGCCAACTGGCAAGATGAGGTGGAAAAGGGCATTGCCTCAGCCCACACCTTTATTTTTGTTATTAGCCCTAACTCAGTTAAATCAGAACACTGCGCCCTAGAACGTGACCTGGCCGGTCAATTGGGTACCCGCATTATTCCCATTTGCTGCAATAAAAACTATGAACAAAAGAACCTTGATGAATTAAGGCTAGGTTTAATTAATTTTGTCGATTTTCAAGATCTCGACTTTCCTGTCGCCTTTGCACAACTTGTTGAAGCCCTCAAAACTGATCTGAAAGATGCTGAAACCTATAATGAGTTATCGCGTAAAGCCTACGACTGGAATCATGGCGGACAAAAGAAAGAATACCTACTATCCAGATCAGACTGTAGACGGCTTGAGAAGTGGTTGTATAATCGCAATGTTACTCCATCAAAAGTCTCTTGCTTGAGTGAGGTTAAAGAACTATCCAAACGATACTTAACTGAAAGCCGTAATCACCTAAATCGTCAGCGAAATAGTCTGCTATTGGCTTCCACAATGTTGGGGGGGCTAATTTTTGCACTGTCAGGAGTAGCGGTAAAAAGCGATCTAGGTGAAATTGATGCCCTCGTTAGCTCCCTTGAACAAAAACAAGGGCTGGAGGGCCTAGTTACGGCATTACGTGCCAGTGAAAAATTGGAGGGCAATCTTTTTTCTTCTGAGAAATTGCACTTTGAAGCAATCACAGCTTTGCATAAAGAGTTGCTTGGCGTGCGTGAACTCAATATGTTAAAAGGTCATGAACGAGGGGTTTTTGATGTTGCATTTAGCCCGAAAGGTGAGTATTTGGTATCAGGAGGTGAAGATAAAACGATTCGAGTATGGGATTTTTCGGGTAAGGAATTAGCCGTTTATCAACAACAGCAACATGATGACAGAGTTATCGCGATAGAGTTTAGCCCTGACGGAGATTTTTTTCTGTCGGCTAGCTATGACGGCAAAGTTAATTTATGGAGTTGCCAGCCCGATTTTTTAGCTGAGCATATTAAAGATTATGTACCGCTAGAACAGCATAAGAGCGATACCCCCACCTTAGACTGCCGGTTTGTTAAGACACTAACGCCAGAGAACAGCAATGCGGGTATTGTTCGCCTTAGCGTGAGCCCGAACGGCCAGCATATTGCCGCCGCGAGTTTAGACAAAAAGGTTTACTTGTGGACTCGGGGCGAGGATTTGTACCAACAACAGCAAATTTTTTTGCACACAGCCGTGCCCTGGGGTCTCGATTTTAGCGCTAATAGCTCCATTCTTGTTTCGGCAGACCAATCGGGTCAGATGTTGGTACGGGCGATTGGCAGTAAACAAGTAGCGGCCAAACAAAATATCGGTCGCTTTGTCACCGATGTTCGGTTTAGCCGGGATGGCCGTTGGATTGCTATTGGCGGAGAAAATGGCCTACTCAAGCTGTGGGACTTACAGCAAAACAAGTTAGTAGACTTACCAGGACATAGTGCAGGCTTTGTTCGAGTCATGTTTAGCCCTAACGATAATACGTTGGCCTCCGCCGATACGCTGGGAAATATGTATCTTTGGAAGCCTAATGTATTAGAAGCTGCATTACAGCCTGATGCAGATAAGAAACTTCTGCCACTTACCTTAAAAGGCCATCAAGATGGGATTAGCCGCATTCGCTTTAGCCCAGACGGGCGCTATTTAGCCTCTACCAGCTTAGATGACACTATTCGTCTCTGGTTAACAACGGAAGGCGATTCGCAGAATGATAGCCGCTCACCGACTGCTCCTGAGAGTTATGCAGTCCTTGAAGGCCATGAGGACGAGGTTTTAAATGTTGCCTTTTCACCACCTAATGGGGGAGATCAATCGAGTGCTTATCTAGCCACCACTAGCCGAGACAGTACGATTCGGTTATGGCGCACACAAACGGGTATTCAGCCACTAACTCACGAAAATCGCCTGTTTGATATTGACTTTCATCCCCAACAAGACGTGTTAGCAACGGGTGGCACTAATTCCATTAGTCTTTGGGATTTGTCGAACTATAAGCGCAAGAAAATTGAATATAATAAGCCAGGTATAGGCAAGCCTGATGATTTAGAAATTGTGTCTATAGACTATTCTCCTAGCGGGGAATTTTTGGTGGCTGGTGATTCTAAAGGCGAGATTAGGCTATGGCAACCTGATATTTCCATTGACAGTAAGAGTTATTACGCTAAAAAACAAAAAAGTCATAGGAACTTGGCTGAAAAAGTTCTTGTTGATGGTGTTTTTGTGGTTCGCTTCAGCCCAGATGGCACCTTTATCGCTTCTGGTGGTGCAGATGGAAAGGTGAAATTTTGGGATACGTCTAAAGAGATGAAACTGTTAGGTGCAGAGGCCTTCATTAATAGTAATGATCTCAGTTGTGCGGTCGTCAATTTTGACTTTAGCGCCGATGGCAAGCAACTGATTGTAGCGTCTAACGTAAACCAAGTTAAGGTATCCCAAGATCCGACTCAGGCCAGCAAATGCTCAATCAAAATATACCAAATAAAAATTGATCCGCGTTCTAGGAGAATTGAACTTAAAAGAGCCCGTGGTTGTTGGCCAATCAGGTCTTTTCAGTCAGATGCGAGAGGTTTTACAGGATGTCTTCCCACAAAACCCTCTATTCTCTGCCAGTAAATCTTCCAGCAGTGGTGCATTATTTGTTGATTTTCATCCCCTGGTCAATGAGTTTGCTTCTGGTGGAGAAGACGGCATAATTCGTATCTGGAACACTCGTGGTAGGCTGTTGAGAACATTGACAGGTCATACTGATGCTGTCAACCGTATTGATTACAGTGAAGATGGCAAGATACTGGTCTCTAGCAGCAAAGATGGCACAATTAAGTTTTGGAATCCCCAAACGGGTAAAGTGCTCTCTTCCTTAGAAGAACATGAGCGGCAGGTGTCAAAGGTTATGTTCAATCCCGCAGATCCTACAATGTTTGCTTCTGCTGGGTTTGATGGCAGGGCTTTAATTTGGGAGATACCTGAGGGTTTTGATCGCAGGACACTACAACTATTAGCCACTAAAGGCTGTGAAACAGCCCAATTTTACCTGGCCAATGAAAATAATACGATGGGCTGGCTTCAGGCTATTTCTCTATTATCTCTAGATGCGGAACAAAGAGATTTGCCTCAGAGCTTGGATGAACCAAGTGGTAAGCCTCCACTGCCAACTCGAAGCTACTGCCTTAATAAACTTAAAGAACAGCCTAACTAAGGCTTAAACAACAACTTAAACCCTAATTATTCCCTTTTGAGCCCTCAAAATAGTTGGCTGAAGTAGCGCGATAGAGGATGACTTAGGGGAATTTCTTGAATGCTGACACCTCAAACTTGACTTTAGCCGATCAGAATGAGGCCGGCGAGCCGTTGAATCAACTGTTCACGCTCTGCCTCCAGGGATAACGCCGGATCAGGGCTGAGAGCGAGTCGAGGAATACCCGAGCGCGCCACAAAGCGGTGCGCACCGCCCACAATAAATTGGAGAACCAGTGCCGTATCTCGCTATGAACAATATGGCCAAGCGATGGACAAGACCCATCAAAAACTGGAGAGCTGCACTTTCACACTTTGCTATCCTAGGTCCAGAACGCTTCAAAATCTGAACCGCCACAGGCTTACATAAAAATCTGAACACTCTCCCTGCGACTGTATTCTGGGTTGCAGATCAGGTAATACTTCACGCCCAGGTCAGCATAGTTGGTCATCTTCTTGCCATATTCCTGACCATGGGTTTTTGAGACAAACTCCAACGCTAACAGTGGCGCTATCTGGTTTTCTTCCTGTAGGACGTAACTGAGTCTGCCTTTTCCAGCTCGTTTGTGTCGCTGCACGCCCATGCTCAGAAAGCCATCGGGAACCACCGTCGGAGATCCTCTTTTTTGGCCCTCTCGGTCATAGATGGCCATGTCTACCCCAAAAAACCAGTCCTGGCGATCGCCCCAAATTTCCTCCAAAATGGCCAGCAAGCAATTGGGAATAGTGTTTTAGTATTCATTATCCACAGGTGTATCGTCAGAACAGGGCAGTTCTTCTGAGGAGGGTAGCCGCCAATCAGAGTCAAGCAGAGGCAATTCCATGACTCAGTACCTCACAGGTTGAGTATTGCCATTATGGCATTGGGTCACATCTGACTCTAGACCCCACCCCCCTTAGCCAGTGTCTCCAGGGTGGGTCTCGGCCCTAAACTGATCGGATCAAT
>JAAUUR010000167.1 GCA_012031045.1 Leptolyngbyaceae cyanobacterium SM2_5_2 | reverse complement strand
CTCAAAGCCATTGGACGTGGGCGTAATCTGGGGCTGACCCGCACTGCCCTGCTATAGAGCTGAACATCATCACACCGAGATCCGCCTTGCAGGAGATTGCCCTCATTATCAAAGTGGGCGTAGCAATCGCCAATATTCATTTCAAAGCCGTCTGGGGTTGGGTAAATCTGGGGCTCTGCGTAAGCCCTGGGCGAGATCGCCAGGGTGACCAAACTAAGGGCCGTTGGGATGATGATGACAAGCTTTTTCATGTTTTGCAGGAACAATTTTCATGTTTTGCAGGAACAAATATCAACGGAGAAGTTCAGCTAATTATACCTGATTTTTCTAGATTTTCATAACTTAAAAGAGAGGACAATCATCAAAAAATATTAAACTTTAAGCGGCATTTTTCCCCAAACCAAAAATGTCGCTTGGACAGACGGATTGTAACACCAACGCAATGATCTACGGAGACCTCCCGACTTCAAAGAAGCAGGATATATCCCCTTTAAATAGCTTAAGTGAGCAATGCCCGTTTGGCATCTTAACTGCTGATCAAGCTAGGTATATTGCAATAATTACCGGACTTTATTCAAAGTCAGCTTCTAGGTTTTCCTGGTAGGTCAAATCCCCACCTGAGGGCGTACTCCGCACCATTAAGTGGCCCTGGTGAGCAAACTCCAAACAAAAACAGCGAGAATCGCCCCCAAAACGGCAATGAAAATACCCCCAATGCTAAAGGGCACACTGGCCAACTGAAGCGTTCCTGAACTAATTGGCAAATCCAGATCCTGGGCTATAGAAGTAGTTGTAGAACTCATCCCCCGTGACCATGTTGATGATGACGACTCGCCCCGTATCGCGGTCATACATGACCCGGACTTGATTATCAGAACCGATGAAGAAATTCACCGAAGGCGAGGTACGGGTCAACACCCCACTGAAGCTAAAGTCACCTTCGGTAATTTCGGCGTAGAGACGATCGAGGGTTTGCTGGGTGATGGAAGTAACCGGCGTACCCACATGGCTGTGAGAACTTACATTGGGATGGGTGTTGATGGGGTGAATGTAGTAGTTGTAAAACTCTTCACCGGTTTCGGTGCTGGTGACGATCACTTGCCCCGTCAACGGATTGAGGTAAATTCTGGAGACCCCTTCTTCGCTGACGTAGCCGTTTTCATCGGCACTGAGATAGGTGTGAACGCGAAAGTTGCCATCGGTAATTTGAATCACAATCTCGCCATTCCTGCCAGGGTGGTGTAAGTGACAGGAGTCCTCGCCTGAGCCAGGTGCACCGGAGCCTGAGTAGTAGTACTGGCCTGGGTTGGCAAGCCTAGACTCGATGCACTCAGCAGCAGAGTGGTTGTGAAAATTGCGACTTGAGAATTCACGGTTATTCTAAATGACTGGATAAACGATGAGAACGGAGGAGTTAGGTCAAGGATGAGAACGGAGAAGTCCTAATCTCCCCCTTATTCCCCATCACTGGGGAAGATGATGAAGTCGCTACGAATCCAGCCGACCGCCCCCGATACTAGAAACTGCACTCTGCACCAGTTCAGATCGCTGCCAGCGGTGTCACGGTCTTGAACACACTGCAACAGGTTGACCTGATCGCCCGGCAATCCATAGCCAATGGCGCGCGAGCGAACCGTGGGCTGACTGCGCAGGTTAATGTGGGTACCGCGATCGCGCGCTGTCAGCATGACAACTGGGTTGGCCTTC
This sequence comes from Leptolyngbyaceae cyanobacterium SM2_5_2, assembly GCA_012031045.1. GTDB lineage: Bacteria > Cyanobacteriota > Cyanobacteriia > Phormidesmidales > Phormidesmidaceae > Nodosilinea. The sequence continues at coordinate 8,592 of JAAUUR010000167.1, read as the reverse complement.
AGTTGGGCAGACAAACCCTCAGCTATCTTGCCGCTATCCCAGGACGTAGAGATTTCCCTGGCAGAATAGTGCGGGTCAAGATTGGGGGCGGCCTTAGGCCTGGCAGCCAGACCAACACCCAGCGATGATAGGGCTACCGCCAGACTCAAAGACAGGGCTTTTAGACCTAGAATCTTCTGTTTCATAGTGCTCCTGATGATCAGTTGAAAACATGGGATCTCGCAGCAGGTTAGGAATCCCAACTCGATCCGATCCGCTCTGGCGTTACTGTGGCCGATCCACCGTGCTGGCAGGCCATTGAGGCACCAACACAGGCGGATTTGTGGAAACATCCACTTCGTAAAACAGCCGACTTTCTCTAGACGCGCAGCACTGAGCATCCTCCGGCTGGTAGCGGTTAAACGCGGCACTGATAAACCCATCGCGGTACAGGTCGAGGTCAAACAGACTGCCATCCTCGCGGGAGTTCATCGGAATGGGCGACAGCGTGCCCGAAAAATCCCCATCGGTGAACACAAACACCTGATACGCGAAGGGCCGACACATACCATCGGCATTTGCCATACCGGTGATCAGCACGGTATCGCCATAGATTTGAGCGCTATCGGTTAACGTCCAACCGGCGGCTTCAACCTGTTCATCTTCAGGTAATACGGCAGGGCGCACGGTGTGCTGGCAGTCCGCCAAGTTAGTGGCCTCAAAGGCTGGAGCTTGAGGGATAGACGCGCCAACTTGGTTCCAATTAGCCGCTTCATCTAGCCAGACACCGCTAGGTTCGACCTGGGCTAAACTGCTGTGGGCCAGAACCAACGAAGCCAGCGCCAGAGAACCAGACATAACAAACGGAAACCAATGCAAAGCTACAAACCTCCAAAACGTTTCTTTGGCTAGATGTCACACTAACCAGCCGCAGGGTTGATTTACTCCAATTAATTTGAAGCATTGGCATTATCCCAAGGTCAGGCCGACTGGCGTTATCCGAATTTTCCTTTTCTTCAATGGCAGAGGTTCGGTTGACTTCAACTTTTCTTAGGGATTGTCAAGATTTCGGATGCCTGGCTCAGGGGTTATTGCTTTAGGGTTGTCGATGGCGGTTGGCCAAACATCTGCTGGTAGTACTGGCTGAATCGTCCGCCATGCCAGAAGCCAAGCCGTTGAGCCACATCGGCCACTTGAGTAGTGGTCGGATCAGCCGCTTTGAGGATCTGGTGGATAGCATGCAAGCGCAACTGCCGCAGATAAACCATCGGGCTTACACCAAAGACGTCCTGAAACCCACGGTTGAGTGGGCTGCTACTGGTATTGAGAACTTGGCAAAGGTCTTTAAGGGTAATCGGTTCTTCTAGATGGGCCAGCATATACTCCTCGGCCTGCCGTACCAGTTGCGAGCGGGTCAGATAGGGTTGAGTGATCTTGGCGCTAGAGCCGATGGGCGGAATCGCTTCAATCAGTAATGGCAATAATCTTCCAACAGCAGTTGGTTAATTTGAGGCTGATTGAGAAAGGCTGCTCGGTGCTTAACTAAGCCATATAGCTCACTAAGGTAACCCTGTACCGAGGCAAAGGTGGCTGGGCTTTGCACATAGTTGTTGGCCAGAAAGCGATCGTCCAAGTCGGATCGGCCCATAATTTGCAGGTAGTCTTCAAAGACTTCTCGTTTAACCTGTAGCGCTCTCAGTACCAGGTTTTCAGGTAAAACCATATCAATGCCACGGGCATTGTCAAACCCAAATACCGCGTCACATCTCAGCGCCAGACCATGGGAAATTAGCTCTCCAGCCATAGAGGGCATGACAAAGTCAAAGTCTAACCAACCAGGTGTTTTATCCCCCAGGATACGGATGGGTGCATTTAAGGTGATGAACAACAGCTCGGCTAAGCCCAGGTCGAGCCGTAATATATGGCATCGAAAACACTGAGCAGCTAGCTGTATAACCTTGACATCCCGGCGCAGATTAAAGGCTTCTTCTAGTTCACCGGGGTCGGTAAAGGTATGGCTGGCAATAGGGGAATTAGCAACGGTGGACATGGGGACGGACACTAAGAATAACGGCTCTCCAAAACAGCCTATTCTCCACTAATCTATCCCTATTGCCGATTCTTAAAACGAGTTTGAACTACTTTCGTTATGGTACTCCAGTCATCTCGCCCCTGGCTCCGAGAATCTATTGTGGGTTGGATCCTCTACGATGTGGCCAGTTCGGGCTACATCTTGATGATTCCGGGGGTGGCCTATGCGGTCTACTTTAGGCAGGTGGTGTGTGGGGCGGCGCCTGGGTGTGATGCCCTGTGGGGGATGCTGATAGCCCTATCACTGGGAGTGGCGGGGGTGTTGTCTCCGGTGCTGGGGGCGATCGCCGATCTGGCCTCTCTGCGCCACCGACTGTTTGTGGCCACTACCTTACTCTGCTGCGCGGCCACCGCTGGGCTCTACTGGGTACAGCCGGGGGCGATCGCCTGGGGAGCCTGTTCTTTGTGCTGGCTCAAGTGGGCTATATGCTCTCCGCCGGGTTGTACGATGCCTATCTGCCCGACCTAGTAACGCCCCACCAGGTGGGCAAGCTATCGGGCTGGGGCTGGGGCCTGGGCTACCTGGGTGGCCTGGCCTGTTTTGTGCTCACCCTGTCGTTGACTCGCCCTGGGCTTGAGCCTGAGCATTTGCCCCTGTTTCGGCTTACCTTTTGGGTGGTAGCGGGCTTTTACCTGGTGGTGGCTTTGCCCGCGTTGCTCTGGTTGCCTCGCGCTTCACCCCAGCCGCTGACCTGGCCCCAAACGCGCCGTTTGATCCGGCAAGCCTACGGTCAGGTCTTCACCACGCTGCGCCATTGGCGGCAACATGCCAGTCTCTTTCAGTTTTTGGCGGGCTACTACCTGCTTTCCGATGCCATTGTTACCCTGAATGCCTTTATTGCCATTTACCTCAGTACGGTGTTTGGTCTGGGGGTGGGGCAAATTTTGCAGCTCTCGGTGCTGTTTAATCTGGTGTCGGTGGTGAGCACCATTGGGTGGGGCAGTGTGAGCGATCGCACCTCCCCCCACCGCCTGCTACAAAGCCTGCTGGGCCTCTGGGTAGCGGTCATTCTGGTGATGGCCTTTAGCACCCACCCGCAAACCCCAATTCTGATTGCCCTGCTCACTGGCCTGGTGTTTGGCCCCACCCAATCGCTCTGCCGGGGTTGGTTTGCCAAACTGGTGCCGCCCGCTCAGGCCGGGGAGTTGTTTGGCTTCCATGCTTTGGTCAGCCGCGTATCGGCCATTTTTGGGCCGCTGCTGTTTGGTTCCATCAGCTCCAGCACCGGCAACCAGCGGCTGGCCGTGCTGTCGCTCCTGCTGTTCGTCGCCGGTGGTAGTTGGATTTTGTGGCGGGTTGCCAGGGCTGGCGAATCCAGGCTCCGTTCTTGACGTTTTGCAACACGCAGTCATGAACCTGAATTAGGCTTTGGTTGGGTTGATTATTGGTTTCGACTACGCCCAGTACGGGTGGCAATCGATCGATACTAAACCAGTGTAAAACTGCTGATTAGCTGTTAGTATTTCCTGCATCATTCAATCGTCCAATCAACCAATGAAAGTCTAGGAACCTGACCAAAATCTCGCTAATTTCGGGTGACAACTGTTGCATTTAGTGACAGCGCTATCGCTGCAATTTGCAGATCCTTTTGCAAACGTTTCTTGCGTAGTGGCTGATGTGTCTTGAGCAGTTGTCGGAGTAAAGCATCTGCTTCTGGCGTAAAATTCAGGATTTCTATCGTTCGTAGATACTTGACAGTATTCCAAAATTTTGAATAGAGTTCTGGCAGACGATTGATCTGATTGGGATCGTTAATTCTAACAACCCAGCCATTAAAAAAGTTCTTGAACGGTGATAATAGTAATTGAAAAAGAATGCTGAGCGGCCTGTGATATAACGGATGGATGCTGGCAAAGAATTCATGAAATATGATCCGTATCTAAGATGTACTCAGTCACTCAAACACCTTCTATTCGTAATAAGCGGGATCAACCTCAGAGTCATCACCGGTGTCGCGTTCGTGACGAATTGCATCCATAATTGCTGCGAAGTCAGGATCGTCCCGGAATGTACCGGCAAATGGCATCCAGGTTGGTTCTAAAGTTGGCAATAGCACATCCCAAGCGACAGCTTCGACATGCTTTAATCGGTCTAAAAAAGTGGCTTGAAGCTGTGAAATAGCGGACTCTCGCGTTTCAGCTTCGACCCGCCAATGGGGAAACTCTAAGATTGAGGCTGCAATTTGCCCTGAGGTGAGTGTTTCTAACAAGAGAGTGACTGTCATTTTGATAGAAAACCTACGATTAGGACAGGGCCAGCAAGGCCAAAGACTTAACTTTTAGAAGCTAAGTAGGTCGGCGGAATCTTGTGTAGGATACATCAGGCTCCGCCGTAATTCACCAAAAACCTAGCTTGTATGGGTTACGCTGCGCTAACCCATCCTACATTGTCTTACATTTAATTCGTCGTACCTACTTAGTCCATCCTAGCGAATGTTCCAACCTCCGAAGGTGTCCACCGCAATCATCGATACAACATCCGCTCGCCGGTTACGCAGGGCTTGCAAAGAGGCGGTTGCGGGTGGCATCTTCGTCAAGATAAAACCGAATCGCTGTCATCGCCAGGGCTACAAGGCTTGAGAAGCCAATCTATCGTACTCTGCGCTCTCTGCTGCTCAATGACTTGCTGGTTGACATAGTAGTAAGCCAGAGCAGCATGTACCTGGTCTGCCACAATGCCTGCAAGAGGAATCGGAGGGAATCAAGGCGGCGGGGTTAACCCAATAGTCGGTCAACCGTCACGCTCAACCCTGGAAACGTGGGGGAAATCACAGAGTCGCCAGCTCGAAACTGCTGTAGCTCGTACTCCCCATCCACCAGGGTGCAAACCGTGGCGGTGGGTTGCTTAGGCGAACCGATGTAGCGCCGCCCGCCCAACCCCAGGTAATCCAAAATCCAATACTCCTGAATGCCAAAGGCTTCGTAGTCAGCTAACTTCAGCAAATAGTCATCGCGCCAGTTCGTTGAAACCACTTCTACCACCAGCTTGATCGACTGACTCAGGGTAATCACCGACTCCCGCTCCCAGCGAGGTTCATCGACCATCTGGGTTTCATCTAGCACCACAATATCTGGTTCGTAGCCCATGTCGTTCGCTAGCTTAATCAAACACTCCTTAGGAATGAAATAGGGGAGGTTAGCGTGTCGAACCGCCGCCCCCAGGTCAAAGGCCAGATCGCCGGCCAGTTTTGAGTGTTTTCCCCTCGGTTTAGGCATTTCGACCACCACGCCCCGCCGCAACTCGTAGCGATACTCCGAATCCTCTGGATACCACTCCAGAAACTCATCAAAGGATAGAGGCGCTTGATTCAGTACGGCAACCATGACCACGGATTCTCCTCTTGGGGGATGATCACGCTATCAAGGCCAGTGTAGGCGATTTCTGCCCCGCCCGCCGCTGCTGAGCGCTAGTGAGGTAGTACAGCCAGTAACATCAATGCAGCACCATGGCTGAGATGCTTTCGATCTGTTTGGGCAAGAGTCTGCAAAGACTCAGGGAATTGGGGTTAGCTTGATCAAGTTAGGGCCAGCAAATCCCTCAGCCTCCTCAACCGGGGTCATCTGCCAGTGAGATTGGGCACTGGTTTGCAGCGGCCCATCGGGCTTAAATAAAAACGGCGTTTTGGGCTCTGGCAGGGTGGGTGGCATTTGTTTGTCTGCCAGCAGCCAGAGCACAGTGGTTGGCTTCAGGTCATAGCTGAGGGAAATAGCCTCACCGAGGGCATTACTATTGGGGCCAAAAATCACCAGTGGATCAGGCACGGTATTCAGGTAGGCGGCAATGAAGGGGTTTGGATAGCTGATGGATTTATTCCACCAGGCTGGGGCGCGCAGGTTGGTGCCCACCGAGGTTATACCCAAGATCAAAAGACTGGCCAACGTCAAGCGACCCAGTGTTTTTGCCAGGGGTTTTGAGGCGGCCAGTAAATCGGCAATCCACGGTGCCAGCAGCAGCGGCACCGCAATCAATGAGGGAAAGAAATACCGCGTTGTGCCAGAGATTTTGCCGCTGCGAATTAAGTCGCTACCTATTAGCACCAAAGGCGAAATCAGCAGCAGGCTAGTTAAAAACAGACCCGTCTCTCGCCCGTAGTGCCGCCAAACGTGAACTAGAGCAAGGGCAACCAAACCCAGCAGCAGCAACGGCCCCAGCCAGGTAAACCAGTGGTCGAGGGGAAGGTTGAAATCTGCTACGGTGGCACTGTAGTGCAATCCCCAAAGCTTGGTGAGAAAGGCCAGCGGACTGGGCTCACGGGTCCAAGCGGTAACGGTTTGCAGCCGCTGCCACTGTTGCCCGACCACCCACAGCCAGGGGGCAAATAGTCCAAGCCCTAGAACAAACGCCAGGGCAAAGGCCAGCCATTGTCTAGGCCGCTGGGTTAACCCGACAAAGACGAGGTGGCTGAGCCCCAAAAGCGCCGTCACCAGGGAGCCATACCAGCTCAGCGCTATGGCCACACCGTAGCCCAGCCACACTGCTCGCGTATCGAGGCGAAGGGCACGCAGCAAAGCCAGGTTAGCCAGCAGCATACCCACGACCCATAGGCTGTATTCCCTGGCTTCTTGGCTGTAGATAACGTGCACCGGAGAAATAGACAGCAAAACCACTGCTATCCAGGCGACCGCTGGGTTGGTAGGGAAAAGTTCACGCCCCAGCCAATACATGAGTGGCAGGGCCAACACCCCAAATAGAGCCGCAATGGCACGATAGCCCGCTACCGATGCCCCCCACCAGCGGCCCCAGCTATAGGTCATCAGGTAGTAGAGGGGTGGATGTTCGGGATGATCGACTAGGGATGTCCAGGTTCTAGCTAGCGAGGCATCGACTGGAAACTGTTGATACTGGAGCAATTCACCAGCGGTAATGGTGCGGTTGGTAAAGAGTTGTGCATTCACCTGAGGCCCCAGGTAACCGGCAATGCGCAAACTGGTAAAAACCTCGTCGTGCCAGTAGACTTTGTGATCCAGGTGAGAAAAGCGCAGCAGGATGCCGAGGGCAATTGCCACAAGGGCTAGCAGTTTTACCCTAAACCAGCCGTAGGTCAATCGGTTTCTCCCTTGAGGGCGTGTCACCGGCTCGCTCACCTATCCTCCGGTCGGCCAGCCAACCTCAGGGGAGCACGGCCACACAGCTTACCCTTGGCTATGACAGGTTTCAGGGCAGTGAGTTCCCGACACCATAGCAACAGCCAAGGCGGGATGACTATTAACAGGCTGGTCCTGAATCGGAATCCTAAAGATTTGTCGAAATCGCCTGTACTGGACAGGTGGGAATGCACTGCTCACAGACAATGCAGCGGCTGCGGTTAAAGGTGAGTTGAAAGGTGGTCGGATCCAGGGTTAGGGCGCGGGTAGGACAAACCCCCGTACAGAGGCCACAGTGGACACAGAGATCCTCGTCAATCACAATTTCGCCACTGGCAACCGAAACCTCAATTTCCTGCGCCTCTAGCCAATCGATGCCGTCATTGAGCTGGTCAATATCGCCTGAAAGCTCCACTACCAGAGTGCCGACCTGGTTAGGAGCCACCTGGGCACGGATGATGTTGGCAGCGATATTAAAATCCTTCGCCAGCCGATAGGTAATCGGCATGTGGACAGCACGCTTGGGGAAGGTAAGCTTAACCCGTTTTTCATAAGATCCGTTCAGCCAGATTGTTCGACAGCCTAACCCGAAGACCCTTTACACTGAGAAACAGGAGGTAACTAACCCTCCAGCACCATCCTAACTACAGATTTAACCCTGCGCTTGTCCTATGGCTGAGACTACAGTGGCCCCGTCTGACCAAATTCGTAACCTGGTTGTGGCTGTGGCGGCGATCGCCCTGACCGTGATGGTTTTTCTAGGCATTCGCACCCAGTCAGCGATGCCGTCCTTAGCCACGCTGGCCGAGGCGGCTGTGCCCTACAATGTCGCCCAAACTAACGGCAAGCCCAGCCTGCTAGAGTTCTATGCCGACTGGTGCACCACTGCCAGGCCATGGCAGGGGAAATGGCTGAGCTGCGGCAGGTCTATGGTGATCGGGTTAATTTCGTCATGCTGAATGTGGACAACACCAAATGGTTACCCGAAATGGTGGAGTACCGGGTAGATGGCATTCCCCACTTTGTTTACTTGAATAGCGATGCCGCCCCCATCGCCACAGCCATTGGTGAGCAGCCCCGCGCCATCCTGGCCGATAACCTGGACGCGCTAATCGCCACCGCGCCCCTACCCCACCAGCAAACCCTGGGCCGCACCTCAGATCTAGAGAACGACCCCCTCAGCCGCCGGGCCGTCATTGATGACCCCCGCGCCCACGGCAGCCAGGTCGTGAATTAGGAGTAAGCTACTGGATTATCGGTAGGGGAATAGATTGCAGCGTAACTGATATTCAACCTATGCCCAAGTTAGATACAGCCTTTCCCATGCTAATGAGGTACGCTTAAGCTAAGATTAGCATTTTCAGGGAGACGAACCGAGTTGCGACCATACTCTCTTGACTTCCGCCAGAAAATTATCGATGTCTATGAAAAGGAGTC
>JAAUUR010000166.1 GCA_012031045.1 Leptolyngbyaceae cyanobacterium SM2_5_2 | reverse complement strand
GTAAACATGTCTATGTTTGAACAAGTCTTAAGAAATGTAACCTGATGAGAAAACGAGCCACGTCGCTCTTTAAGATCCTCTCTATAAAGTAGTCAGGCAGTTCTGCTGACCTGATGACTACCTCGGTCTTTTGACCATTTTCAAGCAAACTCAGCGACAAAAAAATTAGGAGATTTGAGTCGATGTTTGACGCATTCACTAAGGTCGTTTCCCAAGCTGACGCACGAGGCGACTTCCTCTCCACCGATCAGATCGATGCTCTACAGCGCATGGTTGCCGAAAGCAACAAGCGCATGGATTCCGTGAACCGCATCACCGGCAACTCTTCCAAGATTGTGTCTGATGCTGCTCGCGCTCTCTTTGCTGAGCAACCCCAGTTGATTGCTCCCGGTGGCAATGCTTACACCAACCGTCGTATGGCCGCTTGCCTGCGCGACATGGAAATCATCCTGCGTTATGTGACCTACGCTATCTTCTCTGGTGATGCTAGCGTACTCAACGATCGCTGCCTGAACGGCCTGCGTGAAACCTACGTAGCTCTGGGCACCCCCGGTGCTTCTGTGGCTGCTGGTGTTGAGAAAATGAAGGAAGCTGCGATTGCCATCGTAAACGACCCCGCTAATATCACCCCTGGTGATTGCAGCTCTCTCGTTTCCGAAATCGGCAGCTACTTCGACCTGGCTGCTGCTGCTGTTGCCTAGGTTCACCTAACTTGAACCTTTCCCGAATTAGGCTATCAGCCTAATTCTGCTAACTGTTCATTCGCTGTGCAGATCATTGAAGGAGAACCGTTTACTATGAAGACCCCACTGACCGAAGCTGTTGCAGCAGCTGATTCCCAAGGCCGCTTCCTGAGCAGCACCGAAATGCAAACCGCCTTTGGCCGTTTCCGCCAGGCTCAGTCTGGTCTAGAAGCTGCTAAGGCTCTGACCACTAAGGCTGATTCTCTAATCAGCGGTGCCGCCCAAGCGGTTTACAACAAGTTCCCTTATACCACCCAAATGCAGGGGCCTAACTACGCAGCTGACGAACGCGGTAAGCAAAAGTGCGCTCGTGACATCGGCTACTACCTTCGTATGGTCACCTACTGCCTGATTGCTGGCGGCACTGGCCCCATGGATGAGTACCTGGTGGCTGGACTGGATGAAATCAACAGCACCTTTGAACTGTCTCCTAGCTGGTACGTGGAAGCTCTGAAGTATATCAAAGCTAACCACGGTCTGTCTGGTGACGGCGCTGTTGAAGCCAACTCCTACATCGACTACGCCATCAACGCTCTAAGCTAGTTTGGCGATTGCCCGGAGGGGCAGACAGTTGTTAGCGCATTGTTAGCGATTGTTTGTTGCTCCGGGCATTGTTGTATCTATACACGCCTAAGGAGGCAACCATGGCAGTAACCACTGCAGCGGGACGCCTTGGCGTCTCGCCCTACGACGAGTCGATGCGGGTCGAACTGCGGCCAAACTGGACTGAAAACGATATTGAGGCGGTAATTCGAGCCGCCTATCGTCAGGTTTTTGGTAATCAGTACATTATGGCCAGTGAGCGTAATGTAAGTGCTGAATCTCTGCTGAAGCAGGGAGAAATTACAGTTCGAGATTTTGTCCGGGCCTTAGCCCTGTCTGATCTTTACCGCGATAAGTTTTTCTCAAGCGGGCCACAAAACCGCTTCATTGAGCTGAACTTTAAGAATCTCCTCGGTCGGGCTCCCTACGACCAAGACGAAATCGCTTATCACACTGATCTCTATAACACCTATGGGTACGATGCGGAAATCAATTCCTACATCGACTCTGAGGAATACCGCGATAACTTTGGCAACTATACGGTGCCGTCCTACCGCGGTCATTTAACCCAACGAAGCCAGAAAACCGTTGGGTTTACTCGGTTTTTCCGACTCTACCAAGGCTATGCCACCAGCGATCGTGCCCAACGTAGCGGCGTGCGTGCCAAATTGGTGTCGGAAATTGCCCGCAACTCAGCTTCCCCAGTGGCCAGCGGCACGAACGGGCCAGCCATTGTCGGAGCGTCGGGCGGTAGCCGCAGCAAACTCTATCGCGTTAGAGTTTCCCAAGCGGCAACGCCGGGTGGCCCTCAGGTACGCCGTACCAATACTGAGTTTCTGGTGCCCTATGAGCAACTTTCTCAGAAGCTGCAGCAAGTCAATCGCACTGGGGGGCGAGTTACGAAGGTAGATCTGGCCTAGTCCGGTCATTGAAATTGGGTAACTGGTGCCAACGTCGCAGCGCGTTCTCAAGCTCGGAGTAAGCTTACACCAGGCGAGAGACAGGCAACCCTGGGGCGCTAGCTTATCCCCGACTGTGTTGAGAAACCCTGTTTAACGGAGGATAATCCTGTGCCGATTACAACGGCAGCATCCCGGTTGGGAACGGCTGCATTTAGCGAAACCGCCCCGGTAGAACTGCGGGCAAACTGGACTCCCGAAGATGCGGAAATCGTCATTCGGGCGGTCTATCGTCAATTGCTGGGCAATGACTACCTGATGAATTCAGAGCGGTTGACCAGTGCTGAGTCACTGCTGAAGAACGGCTACATTACCGTGCGGGAGTTTGTACGGGCCGTGGCTAAGTCTGAACTTTACAAAGAAAAGTTTTTCTACGGCAATTTTCAAACTCGCGTGATTGAGCTGCATACTAAGCATTTGCTTGGTCGGGCTGTCTATGCCGAATCTGAGGTTGTTGAACACCTGGATCGCTACGAAACCGAAGGCTACGATGCCGATGTTGATTCTTTTATTGACAGCGAAGAATATCAGGCTAGCTTTGGTGACAACGTCGTACCCTACTACCGTAGCTTTGTCTATCAGCCGGGCCAGCGGTCGGTAGGGTTTACCCGTATGTTCCAGCTCTATCGGGGCTATGCCACTAGCGACCGGGCTCAGGCTGGCGGTAAAAAATCTCGCTTAGCCGAGGAGTTAGGCCGCAATACCTCTTCCAGTATTGTTAGCCCTACTAGTGCAGCGGCTGGCTGGTCAGCTCAGGCCAACAAGCTGGCCACTCCTAACCGGGCTTTGGGTGGGCCTACCCCCTACGGCTCAGGGACGGGTAAGGTGTACCGAGTTGAGGTGATGGGCGCTAACCTGCCTCGCTATCCTAAGGTACGGCGGATCAACACCGCCTATCTAGTCCCCTACGAGCAGCTATCGGCTAAGCTCCAACAAATCAACAAGATGGGGGGGCGAGTAACCAGCATTACCCCAGCTAGTCTGTAGGTTTGCTAAATAAATAGAGTACAGGCGCAGAAATGTCTTGACCGATGTTGCTACGCCTGTACTTGATACCCTTGGCGGCGTCGCTGATGGCGCGAGTGGCCGAGTTTAGCGGGTGAGCATCACCCTGGATTTTTCCGATATACCCTTAACTACCCTGCACGTTTAGGAGAACGGCATCATGCTTGCTCAAAACGCCTTTGGCAGCCAAACTACTACCCCTTCTGGTAGTCGCATCTTTCTCTATGAAGTGGAAGGCTACGCCAAAACAGCGAAACGGATAAAACCAACTATCCCATTCGCAAGAGCGGCAGCACCTTCATCAAAGTGCCCTATAGCCGCATGAATGAAGAGATGCAGCGCATCACTCGGCTAGGGGGTAGGATTGTTAGCATTCAACCCCTATCGGCTAACTAAGCCAGCAATAAAGGCTGGAGTTATTGCATGGGGATAGATGCCTTACAACTAGTAAATGCCCAGGGCAGTTCTCTCACCGTCGAGCAGGCCATTGCCAATCTTCAGCAAACTGAAGATCCAGGGCTGCGTTACTACGCGGCCTGGTGGTTAGGGCGGTTTCGGGTGGCCCAACCTGAGGCTATTGAGGCTTTGCAGAGAGCCCTAAATGATGAGACTGATCGCTCTTCAGATGGGGGGTACCCCCTGCGTAGAAATGCGGCTAGGGCTTTGGGCAAATTGGGCGATCGCCAGGTTGTACCTGCCCTGATGCGGTGTTTAGAGTGCCCTGATTATTATGTTCGAGAAGCCGCTGCGCAGGCTTTGGAGGCACTGGCCGACTCCCAGGCTATTCCAGCCCTGCAAGCGTTGCTGGCCGGTGGAGTGGAGGCCGCTGTGTTGGTGGAGGGTACCCCCCATCTGGTACAGCCCTATAATGCGGTGCTTGAAGCTCTGGGTAGCTTAGGTGCTACCGAGGTGGTTCCAGAGATTGCCGCATTTCTGAGTCACCCTGTCACCCAGGTGCAAAATGCGGCGGCCCGCGCCATGTATCAGTTGACCGGCGAGGCGACGTATTGTGAGCCGTTAGTGCAGCGCCTGTACGAGCCCAACCTTCAACTCCGGCGTTCAGCCATGATGGACTTAGGCGCGATCGGCTATCTCCCAGCCGCCCAGCCCATTGCGGCGGCCCTGGCAGAAAATAGCCTTAAGCTGATCGCCTTGCAGGGGATTTTAGAGAGCCATCTGCGCCACATAGATTTTCCCCAGGCCGGTCTTTCCGGTGAGGCCCGACAAGTGCTGTCCCTAATGGATGGGTTGTTGTAAGCATGGGTGACGGGTTGGTAACTGGGGGAACCCATACGGCTGAGTTAATTCAGGCTGTGCAATCGGCTGATTCTAAGGCCGCGATGGTAGTCGCCGTTAGAAACTTAGCCGCCGTCTGCGACCCGGCTGCGGTTTCTACCCTCATCGAAGTTCTGGGCTATAACAACCCTGGGGCTGCCGTGGCCGCGGTAGACGGGTTAGTGGCCTTGGGGACGGAGGCTGTGCCAGCTCTGCTGAACCAGCTCGATGGCTACAACTATGGTGCTCGAGCCTGGGCAATTCGGGCTCTGTCGTTAATTGGCGATCCTCGGGCACTGCCAATATTACTAGAGGCTGCATCGGGAGACTTTGCCCTGAGTGTGCGCCGCGCCGCTGTCCGTGGCCTGGGGAACATTAATTGGGGGAAGGTGGATGCCGCGCTAGTTGCGCCTGCTCAAGATCAAGTGTTGCAAGTGCTGGTACAAACCGCCTCTGACCCAGAATGGGTAGTACGCTACGCCGGAATAGCCGGGATCGAGGCTCTAGCTTTGGCCCTGAGAGCAGCCCGCAACCTCTGCAAGCAGGATGAAATTATGATTCACCTGCGCCATGTATTGGGACACGATGATGTGCCTGCGGTTCAAGCCCGCGCCCAACTGGCCATCGAAACCGTAATGCAAAGCCTGATCTAAAGTCTGGTTCCAGGCTAAGACAACGGGCTATGGAAACAGGGTTGGATTGTCATACCAGGTCTCTGGCGGCTCAGTCTCGCGGGTAACATGCTCCAGCGGACTCACCAAAAAATGAAGCGTAAAAGGCCGTCCCATTTCCTCGGCCACAAAGTCTTCTAAGAGCTGCACCTGCCTAGGCAAAATCGGCTCAGCTGCCTGCACCGTCAAAAAGACTTCCGGCGGGGTACTCAGCCAGTTGACTGTCATATCTACTAGGCTCAGGCGTTGAAAGGTGATGGTTCTATCCAGCAGGGCACTTTTGAGACTGGCCTCCAGCTGATTTTGGCGCACCAGCTGTAGGGTACTGGCCCCTAGCGGGAACAGCAGCAAGGCCGTAAAACCCAGGGTAATGAGAATGGGCCGTCGAGCTTGCCGCAGGGGCGCATAACCCTTGACGACAAAGGTGATCATGCAAGCCAGGGTAATCCCACACAGGTTGGTAGAATACAGCAGCGTTGCCCCCAGAGCTAGGAGCCATTCCCCACGGGATAGCCAGAGCCCCACCACGCAAAGGGGCGGCATCAGGGCAACGGCGATCGCAACCCCAGCAAAGGAGCTAGACAGCTTCGCATCTACCGCCGCGAACCCAGCTAAGGCTCCGGCTGTCACAGCAACGCCTAAATCTAGCAGATTTGGCTGTGAGCGGGCTACCACCTCGCTGCCAAAGGTGGCCAGACCAGTGATTCGACCAATGGTGGACGAGATCACGATGGCCAACAGAGTGCCCACCACCAAAGACACTAAACCTCTACGAATCAGATACTTATTGGCATCGAGAATACCAAAGGCGGTGCCTCGAATCGGCAACATTAGGGGTGCAATTAGCATGGCCCCAATAATGACAGCCGCACTGTTAGCGAGCAACCCAAAGGTAGCAATCAGGCAAGAACCCACCACCATTACCAGATAAGCCCAGTTTAACGCTGAGTCTGCGGTCAACTCCCGCCGTAGGCTTTCTAGCGCCGTTGGGGTAGCTCGTTGGCCGACCAGGCGAGAAACCCACTTACTTTGGCTAACCATAGGCTTGACCCATTTCTCCGCTAAACCCCCAGGGTAGAAGGCGTGATCAGCCAAGCCAACCGCCCATAGCGGCCAACTTTGAGCTGGTTTTCGAGCTACTCGTGCACACTGCCATCGGGCATAACCGTTGCTCTCAAAATGGTATTGACCAAAATAGTACTGCTAATTTCGGCTCTTTCTAGCACAGCCTCTGTTAAATCAGCGTCGGTTAAATCAGCTCGACCGAGATAGGCTTCAACCAGCATTGCTTTGACAAGGATGCTACCGCCGAAGCTAGCCCTGGCCAGATCCGCCCGACTAAAGCGGCTCTCCTGCAAGTCACAACGGTTGACCTGCGCCTGTTGTAGCCGCGCATCGGTAAAGTCGGCCCCTCTGGCTTGGCAATCGTTGAGTTGGGCCTGGGTGAGGTTGCTGCGCACCAGGCGGCAATGGGTTAAATCGGCTTGGTTGAGGGTGCTGCCGCTGAGGTCAACGTCCGTTAAGTTAGCATGGCTAAGGCGCGCCCCCGCTAGATTGGCGCCCTTTAAGTTAGCATCCCGGAGCAGGGCTTCGCTGAGGTTGGCCTGCCTGAGATCAACATAGGCCAGATCTGCCCCCGATAGGTTGGTACCCCGCAGGTCGGCCTGGCGCAGACTAGCGCCGCGCAGGTTGGTAGCATATTTGTGATTCTCCTGGCGCAGGTTAGCCCCTCGCAGACAGGCGCCAGTCAAATTAGCCCCGCCTAGATCGGCATTGCGCAGGTCGGCCCCAATCAGGTTGGCATCCAGCAGATCAGCAAGGGTGAGGTTAGCGCTGCGCAGGTCGGCCCCTTGCAGGGTAGCGCCATGCAAATCAGCATCATGCAGCATGGCGGCAGAGAGGTCAGCCTGGTTTAAGTTGGCCCCACCTAAATGGATCCGGGTGAGGTTAGCCTGTCGCAGCCGCGCCCGTGTCAGGTAGGCCAAGGTTAGATTAGCGTTCTCTAAATCGGCCTGCATGAGGTTAGCGCCAATTAAATCGGCCCCGGCCAAATCGACACCGACCAAAACCCGGCCCTTAAAGTCTGTTTCGCCACGGGTGTAGGCTTGGAGCAAGTCACTGGCCTTCATGACTAACACCTTAGTAATAAGCTCGCATAGCCTGAATAATAGTGCTGGCTACTGGCATACTCTCGCTACTCTGTCCTAGACAATGAGCCGTAATCGTCAGTTTGCTGTCTAAATCCCCAAAATTGGGGCAGTAGTCAAAGATTTGGCGCAGCAAGTCGTCTAGGGTGGTGTGGCTGAGGTCAGCCCAGTCTTGTGGGGTATAGCCAAACGGCCCATGCAGACATGAATACAGCAAAATCTTAGCCCGCAGGGGATTAACGTACTGCAAAATATCGACCCGCAAATCAAACAACAAAGCCCGATCTCGACCTTGGACAGGGGATTTACCCTGGCAACTTGCAGGCACAGCCTTAGGGGGCAGTTGAGCCAGCGCTGATTGAAGCTGGGTAAATTCCCCAGGGGTTGCGCTGGCCCTAGGTAAGGGAGTAACTACAGTGTGGTCTGGGGCTGAATCTTGGGAGTCGCTACCTGCTGGAGTCGAGAGTTGGGCTCCGGCGGGCTGATCTAAATACAGTACCTGGAATTGCTCAATTAATTGGTTAGCCAGGTGGGTGTACTGTCGCGGTCGGTTTAGCCGCTTCGTTACCCGACCCAGGTGATAGCGCAAATCTTGACTTTGGGGCGCAAGCTGTAGCACCTGCTGGATTAACGCACAGCAATCAACCTGGTCAAGCACGGTGGGATTGTTTTCCCAAATGTTATGGCATAGGCAGTAGAGCAGTTTACGCAGGCGTAAAAAGTCGCCATGTCGCTGCAAGTTTTGGGTAACAAGACGGCAACGCTCGTCGAGAGAACGTAGGGTTAGAACTGTGGTGTCGTTTTGCAGGGCCTGGGGCGTAGGGCGAAGTGACCGCTCATACCAGGGCTGTAGCTCTCGCAAGATCAGTGCCGCCACCTCAGCGTAAATATCCTGCCGATTAAGGCCCAGCACAACTCGCTGAAATTGAGACTCTAAACTGCTGAGGGTAGGATAGCGTTCCCGCAGGAACATGAGCAGCGAAGGTAGATCGAACTGAGCAAGCACAGTTCGATCATTCTCCCAAGCTTGCTGGTAGGTCGCAAACACCAACTTTTTAATCCGTAGGCTCTGGTCAGCCGTAGTTAGATTACGAACGGCCTGGCTCAGCAGAGCGTCTACACTGATGGGCCGCGTGTAGGTCGGTTCCCCCGTAGAGCAGGGGTAAACATCGGGCTCGGCCTGCAGCGTAAGTTGGTAGGCTGGCACCGGTTCGTGGATATTTTTTAAGTATAGCGGCCCCAAAAAGGTGGCATGTAAGCTCAGACGAGCCTTAACCACATCAAAAATGGTTTGGGATACACAGAGTCCACGGGGCTTAGCATAGGTCTGCAACCGGGCGGTGATATTGACCCCGTTGCCCATCACATCCTGATCGCTAACTACAATATCGCCCAGGTGAATGCCAATGCGATGGTCAAGGCGCGTTCTGGCACCATCCTCTGGGCCAACTCAATGAGCTGGCGCTGCATGTCAAGACCACAGGCCACGGCTTCCACGGCACTAAGAAAGTACATCAACAGGCCATCGCCAGTGGATTTTAGAACAGTGCCACCAAACTCATGGCAGATTTTGGCAATCAGGCTCAAGTCCTGGTCAATCAAGCGTAGGGTTAGCTCCTCATTCACCGACATAGCCGTGCTGAAGCCAACTGCATCGGTCACCATGATGGCCGCTAAAAGGCGTTGTCCCTCAGATCGGGATGACACTCGATAGTCCATGCAAACTCACAGTAGGGCGCAGCCAAAATCTGCCAGGTTCACCAGCAGGAAGAGCCGTTAGAGTCCTCCTCATATTGCCCGGCTGACTGACTGGATGCGCTATGGAGCGGCGTGGGAGTTCGGCGGTCTCCCTAAGTTTTCAGATCTGCGATCGCCCCTCTAGCCATCGCCGCAATGGCCTGATCCGTGGCTTTGGGTAACTGGTAGTATCGTCCTCCGGCGGCTCTGGCTAATTCTTTGCCAAAGCCCGTAGAAACAAACTTGCGTTCGGTGTCAATAATTAGCAGTTGAAAGCCGGTACTGCGAATTCGCGCCGCAATATCCAGGAGTTCCTGTTTAATGTCGGGTTTTTCGTCTGGATCGAGGGGGTCTCCAAGGGAACGGGCCAGGGGAATGTTGCCCCGGCCATCGGTAATGGCCACAATCACCACATTGCCAATATCACCAGACTGCTGGGCATTGGTGGCTACCCGCACCGCCTGGGTCAACCCGTGGGACAGGGGCGACCCCCCCCCGCAGGGCATGCGCTCAAGCCGCCGCCGAGCCATGGCAATGGAGCGCGTCGGCGGCAGCAACACCTCGGCCTGCTCACCCCGAAACGGAATCAGCGCTACCTGATCGCGATTTTGATAGGCTTCGGTCAATAACTCCAGCACCGCACCCTTGGCCGACTGCATGCGGTTGAGCGCCATTGACCCCGATGCATCCACCACAAAAATAATCAGCGAACCGGCCTTGCGGGCCAGTCGCTTGGCGCGAATATCGCCCTTTTCAACGATTACGCGGCGGCCTGGATTGCGTTCCCGTCGGGCCTTCTGGTAAGGGGCGGCAGCTCGCAGGGTAGCATCAACGGCAATCCGCCGCACTGGCCCCTGGGGCAGGAAGGGTTTTATATAGCGCCCTCGCTCCTCGGAAAAGACCAGGCTTTGGCGACCTGATTTACCCTGGTGACTCATAGTTTGCGCAAAGAGCAACAGAGAAGGATCCAGAATCACCCCCTCCGGATCAAAGATGAACTCCTCTGGGATACTGGGCGGGGTATCGTCGGGGTTTTCCTGGGTATCGTCTTCGGCGTTGTCTTCAGCGTCGTTTTGCTCTGGGTCGTCCTGGGGCTGGTCGCTATCGGTGTTGTCTGGCGGCGGCGGCGGTGGCGGCGGTGGCGTTTCAGGTAGCTCCTGGGGCAGTTGAGAGCGGGGGACGATCACCAGCTCAACGGCTACCCGCAGGTCATCGGCATTGACCGCCGCCCGCCCATCAAAGGCCGCATGGGCTTTGGCTACCCGTACGGCAAATAGCTCAGC
>JAAUUR010000165.1 GCA_012031045.1 Leptolyngbyaceae cyanobacterium SM2_5_2 | reverse complement strand
TCCCACTCCCCCCATTCCCCCCTTTGTTTCCAACTATTCCGAATTAAACCCTTCGGTTGGGTACAACCTTAATTACCGATGCGATCGGGAATATACGTTTCCAACTATTCCGAATTAAACCCTTCGGTTGGGTGCGGCCTGCTAGAGGCCAGGTGCAGCAAGGGATCTACACCCCCCATTACACGCATCCCCATTATATCTTGATCCTCCAGCGGTCAGCATAGCCTGCTTAGATACCGGCACCCCTTGCTGTGTAAGGGTTCCGCACAATAGAACCAGAGCCTGCCGGTTTCAGCCTTTGGGGCTATTGTGCGTAATGGCCAATCAAAACCTCAGTAGATCACAAAGTCTCCGCTAACTCTCTCCCCAGTTTGGGGAGGGAGTTAGGGTGGGCAACTCACGGCCAGACCACGTGTTTTCGATCTACCGAACTTAGCTAAACCTCCCCCTATTCGCCCCGGTCAAACAATATAAAACGTGGGGGGTTCGGCTATTGGGGGTTCGCCAATGGCCAGCGCCCGCTTAAAGGAATCTGGCGTAATCCAGTACAATCTCACGCTATCTTCCTCCGGTTTTACCCGGCGTTTAAGGGCTTTGTAAAGCACTTTCATGTCATCCAATTCCATAAAACATTCAAACACCGAATACTGCACCCGCCGCCCATAGCCTTCTAAAAATGTGGCTAACTTGGTGCGGCGTTTATCATCAGGAATGTCGTATACAACGAGCACAAGCATAGGTTAAAACCGTCCTATTTCAATCGTCTAAAGGCTTCATAGGGTTGGTTGCCCAGCACCGCTCGTTTATACCGCTGCACCTGAAGCTGAATCACCCGTCGGTAGGTTACCGGCTCCTTTACATCCGGGTGGGTAATTGACTCGGTTATACGTTGTTCAAAATGGCGTAAAAATACACGCCGAGCCGGGTCTGTCAGGTAAACTCCACCGTTTTCCTGGGGCCAAGTGAAATCGGTAGGGCGAATGATCTTTTTATTGATCAGTTTTAGCATCAGGGTATCCACAATGGGGGAGCGAAATTCTTCCATCAGGTCAAAGGCCAGGTAGGCTTTTTGGCGCTCTGCCCCGTGCAGGTTGCCCAGGTAGGGGTTAAGCCCTTCTACCAAAAGTAGGCTAAACACATTGTTAAATAGCAGCGTATAGCCAAAGCTCAGCAGCGAATTTACAGGGTCAGTGGGCGGGTGAAAATTTCGCCCTTGCCAGTTAAACTCAGGCTGGGTAATTAGGTGACCAAAGGTCTGGAAATACTGACTGGCTCCATTGCCCTCATAACCGCGAAGCTGTTCTAGGGTTTGCGGTCTATCCACATAGCTTAGGGTTTCTAGCGCCGCATCGAGCCGCTCAATAGCCGTGTTTACCTCGGCCACCTGGCGCTTGCGGTTTTGCCGGAGCAAAAGAATCTTTGAGTTCCACAGCTTGCCGTAGACAATCGCCCTGGCGGTAGCACCCTGAAAAGCCTCGTCGTGCTGGCGGGCAAACTGCTGGGCCTCGGCGGTAAGGTCGGTAATTTCGGCACTCCAGAGGTGGCCTTTGTATTGGCCAGTTTGGCTGAGAAAAACGACCGGAATCTGCCGACTCAGGCACGTACCAAGCACTGCCGTACTGAGCTGGATGTTACCAAAGACCAAAATTCGCTCCACTTCACGAATCGGAATTTCCAAATCATCATCGTGGGGTGGGTGCAAGATAAACCGGGCTTGGTCTTTGCGAAGACAGGTTCCTTGCTCAATCACGTAAAGATCACACATAGTTAATTCCCCGTTGTTTTTGCTAAATTGGCTTTAGCCAAGGTCATCGCAGAAAGCTGCCCTCCTGGTTGGCTGACAAAACATCAGGAGTAGCTTGGGTGAAACGTAGTGGAACCCAACACCAGAGCGAGGTTGGTTGGGCTCTGCTAGCGCGCCATCCAACCTAGGCAGCAGCAGCCATTTCACAGGTTTTGTCAGTCAAGCAGACAGGGAACAGTGAGGTTAGAGTTTTGGAGCGGCTACCCCGATCGTGTTCTTACGGTGCCCAATGCTCTCAGCCGATGTAGAGAAAACAACGGCCCTTACCAAACCTTTGCGTTGGGTTCATAGCTTTATGGCAAAGGGTGGAGCTTATACTAAAAAGCGCCTTATGAAGCTTACTGTCTTAGCGTATGCCTATGCTGATACCCTTGCTGGCCCAAGCAACCCCGCCTACCCCTTCTCCTACAGATGTCATTGATTTACTCAAAGAGTCTAACCAGGCCCTTAGCAATAGTTTTTCCCAGTTTATAGACGCTATGCGTTTTGTTTTGGTGATTTTAGGTATCTTGGGAGCCTTTGTGACCTTTATCTTTGGCAAAAGTTTGAATGACGCTCGCCAGATTGCTAAAGAAGCCATAACGCAGGAAGTTAACCGACGTATTCGAGAAATTGTTGATGATGAAGTGGGACGAGTACAACGTTTGTTGGAGCCTGAGCGCATTGTCAGCACCATGACTATCGACTACGTGGTGCCACGCTATGGCGGAGAAGAACCGGAAGAAGCCCGGGCATTGCGGGTACGAGGATTTCGCACTGTAAACCCTTATTATCAATTCCCAACTCAGCGATTATTAGGAAACATCATTGTATTAGATATGGTAAATAGCCCAGTCCTAGACATACCTAATACTCCTACCCTAAACGAAACCGCCAGGAAAACTCAGCAAGATACGCGCTTAGAGGAACAGATCGATCAAATTATTCAAGTCATAAATGATGATGCCGTTTTAGTCATCTATGTTCGAGACCAGTTCCCATCTGTGACTCGCCTTTTCAGACAGCGCAAGCGTTCAGCATCAGCTAATTTTGCTGTACGACTAATAACTACAGTCGTAGACTCAGCTTATTTGGCTTACGGCTTACAGCGCCAGTAGCTAACCCCTCGGCCCAACATCATCAGGGAGCTCTTCAAAGGTAATTTGCAGCTCACTACATAGCGCTCGAATCTGCGGAATTGTCAGCATTGGAGGGTATTCGCCTTTCTCCCAAGCCCTTATAGCCCGATCAGATACCCCAATCCGTCTGGCTAATTCAGCCTGAGTTAAGCCAGCCCGTTGCCGCATTAGCTTTAGGGGAGACTCTTGCTGGTTAGAAAACTCATCAGACATTTTAGGAATTCAACTTCCGGAAGTGCACTACTTGACATTGCTCGTCAACGGAAGTAAGCTTCCAGTATTGCTGCTTAAGTACTGCTCAGGCGACAAGTTTAACCTTGGCGCTACAGAGCTTTGCTCATTTCGCTAACTCAGTTTCTCATCTCCCGGAGGTCTTTACTAACCCTTCGGTTGATTTCTGGCAACAAAAAACCGAGTTTCTGAACTCCCCTTGTCTCTATCCCAATATCACCATGTCAAACTTCATCCCCAATACCGAAATTTACTTTCTACCACCTAGCGACTCTGCACCTGCCAGGTCTACACGCGAGCCTGTACGCATTATCCTGATTGGTTCTATTGTCGGCATCAATCTCATTATCGCTATCCTTCATCGCCTTGGTTTTGCTGAACCTCGATCTTGGAGCAAGCCTCAAAATGATCCAGCTACTAGCCAGCCCATGCGTATCCTCACCAAATGGATTCGTCATTAACCTCCAACAAAATCCAGCCGATCCTTGCTTACACCTTGCGTCTGCCAAGTTGCCCAATCTAAAGCCAAACTTACTTGGCCCTAAAGCTTTGCTGCTTTGGCTTATACCCAAGTAGCAAAGCCATAAACACCGCTAATCACTACCCACAGCTTTTTAGAGAGTCCTTATAGCTTTGTTACTAATGCATAAGCTACTGCAATCAGTCTTTACTCCAGTGCTGCTCTCCCTTATGCCTTTGCAGCAAATCTGTAAGCTATCGCAATCAACCTAAAAGCCTGAGCTACAACAGCTTACGCCTGAGCAACTTTGGCTTCAACCCAGCTCATCATCCTGGCCTCTATTTCCCGTCCATAGAACAGCAGCAGCAGAAAAACATGAATACAAAGACACTTAACCTTGAATGAGTAATCTCCCCCCTCCTCCCTCCTTCCTCTTCCGTTTTCCGCCTTTCCTTCCCTGCCCTGCCGTAAACCTACTGACACAGCCTGTGACATAAACGTGTTAAAAATCACAAAAATATAGATAATCCTTCGGTGATGCCTATCTGGTGAAATCCAATACCCTGGGTATGTTGGTCGCCATACCAACACAATTCACTCATACCTAAAGGGGTATCACTATGGCCCGCAGAAAACGCAGTTCCCAAGTCTTAGAAAAAGCCCAACGACGAGCCGCCAGCCTCGAAGCCATCGCCCTGGATCTTGATTTAGGCAATGGCATGTCAATGCAAGAATTTCACCGCAGCATTGAAAGCTTGCGCAACAAAATCACCACCTACAACCGCCTGCTCTCCAGCGTAGATCAGGTCTACAACGACATGCTGCTGGAAGAAACCGCCCTCTCCGAAATGGCCGAACGCATGTTAGCAGCCGTGTCGGCCAAGTATGGTCGGCGTAGCCCTGAGTATGAAATGGCCGGTGGCTCTCGTCGGGGGGCGCAGCGTCGGGTGGTCATTCCGTGACCTCGCTGCCAGAAAGCTAAGCCCCTCGCCCGCCCTGGGAGAGGGGTTTGGGGAGAGGGAGAACCCAGCAGTAAGTAAGCTACCCCCCACCCAGTTCCCCCGCCATCCCCCGGCCCCTTCCTCCCAGGGCGGGAGGAAGGGGAGACAGAATATCCATCTTTTCCTTTGAGAAAGCACATCTTAGCCGGGCATCCTTTAATTACCTACTCGCCAAACCATTTCTTTTCAAACGTGTCTTCTGTATCTCCAGAGCAATGGGAAATACCTGAGAACTTACGTCGCCGTATGGTTGAGGTTGCTCGTCAGTTAAGGCAAGAGCAAACACCTACCGAAGCAGTCCTGTGGCAATACCTTCGACGTAAACAAAGAGGCTACAAGGTACGACGGCAGCAACCCATTGGCCCCTTTGTTGTTGATTTCTATATCTCCCAAGCCCGACTAGTTACCGAAGTCGATGGCCCAATCCACAATTGCCAGAAAGAATGCGATCAACAACGGCAGGCTCTGCTTGAAGAACTGGGATTGACGTTTTTACGCTTCACCACCGCCACTGTGGAGAAAAACCTACCCAGAGTTCTATTGGAAATTGATCAAGCTGTCGAAACACTATCGACACCAAAGTTCCCCTAACCCTTCAAAGCCCCTCGCCCCCCCCTGGGAGAGGGGTTTGGGGAGAGGCAGACTTCGGCAAGGGTAAGCTACCCCCTACCCAGTTCCCCGCCATCCCCCGGCCCCTTCCTCCCAGAACGTTAGGTAGCGCCAGGCGCTTTTCATAGAGTAGGGGAGGCGGAGGTTGCTCAAAAAATATCATTACGAATATTTTGAATGGCTTGTTTTAAGGGCTCAATATCTTGGGAGCATACTTTAAAGACTTCTTCCGCATCAATATTAAAGTAATTGTGGGCTAGCAAGTTCCTGATTCCCTTAGCTCCTTTCCAGTTGACATTAGGATATCTGTCAAACATTGACTGATCAACGCGATCGCTAATTCTTTGGAGATTTTCTCCGATTGCAACCAACATCATAGCGATGGCATCCAATCGATCTAGTCCTTCATCATTGCGCAAAAAATCATGGGAGGAGCCAATTCCCGAAAAGCGTCGTTCAATTCTTCGGATCGCTTCTTTAACTTCCAGGAATAGCTCTAAAAGCATAGATCGATCATGCATATAGGGCCTCGCGATCGATTCTGCGTTTCAGATATTGGTTCATGCCATACCAGTAGCGGACAACATCTACGGGCCTACCAAAATGCTCTTCTAATTCTGCTTTGAGACAAGCTCGCTTCAGGAGATCTGGCTGCATATGTACCACAATATCAATATCGCTGGCGGCGGTGGCTTCGTTTCTCGCCACTGAGCCAAAAATACCGATTTGACTAATAGCGTAGCGGTCAGTTAGCTCCGCTTTAAGGGTGCGCAGTTGGGCTAGAATATCGTCTCTGGTTAAGGGGTTAATGAAACTAGATGACATGCAGAGGACTGGGCTAGGTAGGCATGGCCGCATCATAGCTTGCGGGTAGCCCGATAGGTTGTATTGAGGCCCTGAACGTCGAAACACTATCGACACCAAAGCTCCCCTAACCCTTCAAAGCCCCTCTCCCGCCCTGGGATAGGGGTTTGGGGAGAGGGCAAACCCAGCCTGAAAAACAGCTTCAGCCGTTAATCTCAACTCTGGCAACAGCCCAGACAGAATCATCTCATTCCCGCGAAACTGGCTGATCTGGTATCCATCATCCACTAGCTGATGTTCTGAAGGCTTTGCTTTCAGCATAGCTGGAAAGCCTTGCTCCTACGGACTCGTCTAGAAGTGTTAACGCTCTAGGCCACCAATGCCCAAATCTCGAAGGAATACTTAAATTTTGCCCAAATCCTGTGACTTAGCAGTTAGGGTAAAAGCCAGCGTGTTCCTCTCTACATCAACTGCTGACTCTGAAGCAGCATGACCTGTTCCTGCGTCCAAGTGTGAAAATCAGTGGTATAAAGGCTTGGTTCAGACATCGGCAGCTAGCCATCTTGGGGCTTTCATGAGGCTGATGCATGGGGCAGGGAGACGGTTACCATGGGGAA
This sequence comes from Leptolyngbyaceae cyanobacterium SM2_5_2, assembly GCA_012031045.1. GTDB lineage: Bacteria > Cyanobacteriota > Cyanobacteriia > Phormidesmidales > Phormidesmidaceae > Nodosilinea. The sequence continues at coordinate 3,740 of JAAUUR010000165.1, read as the reverse complement.
CTACCCTGGAGGGGTGAGATCGCCACTATGGAGCCAGCATAGCGCAACCCCAGCCAGGGGAATGATGCTTGCGATTGCGGGAAAACCGTAGCAGCCACCGCCCTAGTTAAGAGATGTGGGAGATTATCTACTCATCTCAAGGTTTACGTGTCAAAACTTAAATAGATCAAGTGGCTTTCTCGATCCGGAATTATCGTGGAGGAAAGTGAAAGAACCTATGACAGCCGCTATCTTGCAACCTTGCCAGGATTAGCGGCCTTGCTCCAGCCATCGCTCCCCCGTATGACCTATCTCAATGCAATCCCACAAGCCCAAAACGAGCCGCAACAGCTTGAACGGCTAGGTGCCTATAGCCAACTTTATCTAGAGGCTAAACGGCTGATGGGGATTCAAATGCTGCTGAGTGTACCTCTGGTGCTGGTCTGGGTGCTGGTAGTGGCGGCATTTCCTAACTTGCAGATTTATGCAGCCCTGTGGGGGATTTTGGTCACATTGTTGGGGCTGTTTTTTTTTGACCCCGACCCAGAAAAAGCTGCAAAAGCAAGCGGCTAAGGTACAGCAGCTTTTTGACTGCGATCTATTTCAGTTGAACTGGCAAGAGTTCCACAATATTGGCCAACCCCCTGATCCTGAAGTCATTTATCGTGCTGATCGCCGCTATCGTAAAATCAATCCGACCTATGAGCGACTTAGGGATTGGTACCCCGATGTAAGCCAGCTACCGTTGCCGCTGGCCCGGTTAGTGTGTCAACGCACTAACTGCTGGTGGGATGCCGATTTGCGACGACGATACGCGAACTGGGTGATCATGCTCGTGTCAATTTTTGCTGCAGTGGTGCTGCTTGTGGGTTTAGTCGGTGGGCTGACGTTGGAAAGCTTTTTTCTGGTGGTGGTAGCTCCGCTGATTCCGGCTCTAGTGCTGGGCATTACCCAATACCGAGACAACATGGAAGCCGCGAATCGGCTCGATCAGCTGAGGGATAAGGTCAACGACCTTTGGCAAAGGCGCTGCATAGTCGGGAAACCCCGGATACGTTCTATCAGTATTCAATTCAGCTACAGGATGCCATTTTCAAGAATCGTGCCGCTAGTCCATTAATTTTTAATTGGTTTTACCGTCGTTTAAGGGATGAGAATCAAGATTTGATGAATAAAACAGCTCAAGACCTGGTTCACGAAGCTAAAGCCGCCCAAGATCAAGCTAACTAGGTCTGGCATGTGACTGAGTCGCTTTCTACATTGCCCGTTGTATTGATGCATGACTATGGCAGAACCGGTGTTTACTGCAATTACCTTTTCTCCGGTCACGGAATTTATCGAAAAAACCCGTAAGCTGCGGGATCTGTATGGCAGCTCTTTTATCCTGTCTTATCTGGCGGATTCGGTTTGTGAGGCGGCCAGAGTAGAACTGCGAAACAACGATGCGGTCATCTCCCCGGCTCGGCTCAATATTCGTATGGGCACTCCCGACCAAATTGTGATTCAAGGGGATTTTCCTGAGAGGCAGGCTAGGGCGGCTTTTCTGCAAGCCTGGGGCCAAATTATGGATTCTTGCCGCGAGTGGGTTTGCGCTGAGTGCCAGGATTGGATTAATACCCACTACGAGCAATGGATTCAAGCTAATGAGTGGAATGATAGATCTCGCCGTTCTCTGCCCTGGGATCGGGACTGGCAACTTTGGAAAGCCCATGCCTGGGAATTTTTCTGGGTACAGAGAGCGAGCATTGCAGAGGTGTTGGAAGCGATTGTTGAAGAAGAGCAGGATCGCGACTGGGTGGGCATTAACTGGCTGGGGGAAAGCTCAACCCTATCAGGGTCGGATGCCATTGCTTGGCCAGGGCTGGGGCTAAATATTCCTCCCAAACGGCGTTCCATGGCCGAGGCGGATCAGCAAATTCGCAGTTTTTTCGGGATGCTGAACCAGAAAATTGGAGGAGCTATTTTAGAAGATGACTTATTGAGTTTTCGGCAAGATACCGCTACTCGCTTGCGCAACTTGGCCAGGCACTACGGTGTCGAAGATCAGTCAGGAAATAAGGATTTCGATCTGCGGCAGGAACTGGCGAAAAAGCTGGGAGAAGCCATTGTTACGCCCCGGGAGCAACTGAGTATTCCTGAACTGGCTAAGCGGTTATTTACTCTGCGAGCTGTGGCTCAATGTATTCCTAGTCGTGACAGAACAAAAGATAAAGACCCCCTAGTGGAAGAACTGCCGGAGAGTTTTAAGGATGTCAACCTGTGGAAGACCGATTTGCCCATGGGCTGGTTTCGGGGCGATGGTGATCGCGCCGGGCAACACATTCGAGACATCACTCAAGATCCGGATCAGACGGTTGCCGCTAAACATTTAAGTGACTTCAGCCGTCAAATGCGGCAGTGGGGGAAATGGCTAAAAGACAGCTTTGACCAAAAACAGGGGCGGATTGTCTTTGCAGGAGGGGACGACTTTCTGGGCGTGTTTCACCCAGCGGAAAAACCTACTGCGGCCATCCAGTGGTTGTGCTGCTTCAAAGAAAACGTCTGGCATCGGGGTGACGGAGGGGAGGAAGACATCAAGCCTGTGACTCCTAGTGTGGGGTTTGTCTGGGCCTCATCCCAGGTGCCCCAGCGGGATATTTTGCAACACTGTGAGCTAGCAGAGCAGAGCGCGAAACAGAATGGGCGCGATCGCGTTTGTCTGCGGGTGCTTTTCAGCAGCGGCACCCATCTGGAGTGGGCTTGCCCCTGGTGGCTATTGCCAAAGATTGTGCGGGGGTATCGCGATCGCGTCTCAAAAGCCAAAACTGGACCCATCTCTACAACGATGTAGCCACCCTGGAAGCTCGCCACGGGTTCCGAGACAATCCATCAGGTGGCCCTGGCCTTGTTCAATCTCTATTTTGTCGATGTTGTCGATCCAGACACCGGGGTTGATCCAGCCAGCAGGAAAGCATTGTTGCCTGAAGATGCTTCAGCCTTGTTTGCCGCCAATAGCCCCCTCTGGCCCCAGGGAGAGCACAGTGGCATCCTCCCAGAGGAGCTAAAAGACGCCTGCTTAAAGAAGCAACAAGAGTCCTTTAATGACTGGGTAGTTGCGCTGGCAAAGGTGGGTTTCCACCTTTTTAATGAGATTTCCTTACCTCAAACTGATCATTCATCTGCTGCTTAACCATGGCTGAAGCATCTCAAGACCTAAAATTTAGCCAATTCACCCATCGGATTTTGGTTCATCCCCTGGGGTTGCTCTACGGCAGCAAGGGTCGGTTTTTATCCCCCGAAAACCTGGTGGGACGATCAGGCTTCCACTTTCCCCCTGATCCGCCAACTCTGTCAGGGCTATATGCGGCCCATTATCAGGATCAATCTGACATTCTAGGATCCCTACTGCTGGCAGGGCCATTCTGGGCTAAATCCGATCAAGCTGACAATTGTTATGTGCCCACTCCCTTTCATTGTTGGGTAGAAGATGGCCATATCCAATATCGATTAATTTGGCAGGATGGCCAATGGCAGCCTGAGCCCTCTTCCCAACAGGAGGGCGACTATAAGTATCGTCAGGAGGATACCTGGGTTGCGTTGAAGGATTGGGAAAAGTTGCGATCGCCCCAGCCTTTCGCCCCCATCCCTGTTCAAGAGGCTCCCTGGAAACCCATCCCCCACCTGCATCCTCGCCTACGTGATGACGAACGGCACAGTGTTGGTAAGGATAACGGAAGAGGCAGCTTATTCCTGGAATATGGCATCCAGCTCGATCCGGAGGT
>JAAUUR010000164.1 GCA_012031045.1 Leptolyngbyaceae cyanobacterium SM2_5_2 | reverse complement strand
GGGGCAGCTCACCCGCAAACAGCCAGAAGTGGGCCATAGGCGCTTAAGCCCTGAGGCACCGAGTTGCTAACAGAACCCAGTGTCTCAGAACGGGGAGGATAAGATAGCCTAAGCGCCCACAGCTTCCTTAGCCGCGTACAGCACTTCTGCCGTAATCTGGCCGATGCCCTGGTCACGAGCGAATTTTTCGGTATTTCGCTTCACCTTGCCGCGCACAAAGCCAGGAATTTTTTGTAGCTCTGCCAAACCATCGGGGCTCCAACCCAGGTCAGAGCTGGCGGTCATGGTTTGGGTTACGGCTTCTTTGGTATCGTGGCCACCAAAGATTTCCAACAGGTGATCTTCCATGCCCAGGGTAAAGGAGTTGTAGACCAAATCCACAATTTGGTTAGCTCCTTCGTAGCCAACAAAGGGGCGGTAGCCCACCGGAAAATTTTGAATGTGAATGGGCGCGGCAATCACGCCACAGGGAATATCGAGCCGCTTGCCGACGTGACGCTCCATTTGGGTGCCAAAGATGGCGGCGGGTTCAAGCTGGGCAATGCGGTCGGCAATGGCACCGTTGGTCGTCGCTGATGAGCACCTCGTCACAGAAATTGCTGACCTGTTCGGTAAACCAGTCGCCATCATATTTGCAGTAGGTACCGGCCAGCACCACCCGAATGCCCATCTCTCGCGCCAGTACCTTGGTGATGGCCGCGGCGTGGGTGCTGTCGCCAAATATCACCGCCCGCTTGCCCGTTAAGTTTTGGCAGTCAATGGAGCGAGAAAACCAGGCCGCCTGGGAAACAAACCGGGTCTGCTCGTCGATAAACGCCTCGTAGTCAACCGCTGCCCCTTGCTGGTTGAGCACAGCCTGAATAGAACAGATACAACGGGCGGTTTCCACAATGCCCATCGGGGTAATGTCCACGTAGGGTATACCCAACTCTGCCTCCAGGTATTGAGCGGTCATCGGCCCCACTTCGCGGTAGGGCACCAGGTTGAACCAGGCCCGCGCCATATCTTTAATTTGGTGAACAGAGGCCCCATCGGGCATGACTAGATTCACCTCAATGCCCAACTGGGTCATCAGGGTACGCAGTTCCCGGTGGTCATGATTGTTGTGGAAGCCCAGGGTGGTCAGGCCGATGATGTTAACCGAGGGCCGTTCGCTCTTGTTCGTGGGCAGGGTGCCGTGTTTACGGGCCTTTTCTAAATAGAACTGCACAATTTGCTGAAGGGTGCGATCCGCCGCCTGCAGTTCATTCACCCGGTAGTGGTTAACATCGGCCAGCAGAACATCGCCCTGGGCGCTGAGGCTGGCCCGTTGCACAAAGTTCTGCAAATCTTCCTGCAAAATGCTGGAGGTGCAGGTGGGCGTCAGCACAATCAGGTCGGGGTGTTCTTCCTGATCTTTGCGGACGATGTTATCGACCACCTTCTCCTGGGAACCTCTAGCCAGCACATTGCGATCTACAATACTGGCGGTAACCGGGGTGAAATCACGCTCCCGTTCCAGCATTGAACGCATCACATTAAAGTAATCGTCCCCCAAGGGGGCGTGCATGATGGCATGCACGTTCTTAAAGGAACTGGCGATGCGCAGGGTGCCGATGTGGGCCGGGCCAGCATACATCCAGTAGGCCAGTTTCATGCAGTGAGTCTCCTTGGTGGCAGTGGTCAGCGTGAGTTTGCCGAAACACCCTGAACTGGCCAGCCCAGCAGACGTTACCGATGACCTCTCTATTGTGGCGACAGGAACCTGAGTTTGAACCCTTGGCGAGAAAATTCTTATCAATTTCTTACTACTGGCGGGTAATGTGGATCGGAGTTGGTGGGAGTTAGGATACCTGGGTATGGAGAGTGAGGTACGCCAATGACGGTCAACCCCTTAATTTGAAATGGTGGACTGTACCCCCCTATAAAATTTTCTGTTTCGTAGGGTAGGGGATGCCTTGAAGGGTTCGTGATAGGTTTTTCACAGCAAGACTTGGAGCATATAAGGGCCGATGTAATTTCTATTAAGATGTCGCATGGAATTATTAGACTATCCAACGCCTTGCCGCCTGAATTCAAAAACACTATCTTTTGGGTTGATTACACCAAGCTATGCGCCTGATTTTGATCGTTGCCGCCTGCTCTGTGAAACAAAAAAGCGATTTTTACCTGATTCTGTCAACCATTACATCGTAGTTGATCGGCGGGATGTTCCCTTGTTTAGAGAGCTGGGCGATCGCACCACCGAAATCTTAGTGGTAGAAGAGATCTTACCCTGGTGGATTCAACGCTTTCCCTTTTCTCACCAGGGTTGGCTTAGCCTAAAAACGCTGCCCGTTCGCAACTGGATTCTTCAGCAATTAATCAAGCTATCCATGGCTGAGGTGATCAGCGAGGATATGATTGGGTTTGTGGACTCTGACGTGGCCTTTGTGCGGCCTTTTGACTATCAAAACTTTATTCAAACTGGTCAGGTTCGTCTGTATCGAGAGCCCAACTCTATTCCCGGCGACTGGAAGACCCATCGCCGCTGGTACCAGACGGCAACTAAGCTGCTTGATTGTCCGCCAGTTCACTACCCAGCCCCCAATTTTATTGGTGATTTGGTTACCTGGAAACGCCACAATGTGTTGAAACTAAGGCAGTATCTAGAGTCTCGCTTTAGCAAGTCATGGATTGAGACTCTGGCTAATACACTGCACTGGTCAGAATATATTCTGTACGGTCTGTTTGTAGAGCACATTCTGGGAGAGCAGGCTGGTCATTATTACGATGAGGTTTATCCTGGCCTCCAGTACTTCTCTACAAAACCTATGTCAGAACCAGAAATTTGCAATTTTTTGGCCGATATCCAGCCCCAGCACGTCACGGTTATGATATCTGCAAAAGCCGGGATTCCAGTGCAAAGGTACGAAAAATTGCTGCGGAAAATTCGCTAGGTGGGCATGGTTAATTGGCTAACCACAGCCCGCAAAAAGCTCTCTCAGCTTGGCCAAAAAGCCTTTGTGAGAGATAGCCTTTGGATGCTGTTTTCTCGCGCTCTTAAGGCCATCATCCAGACGGTTTACTTTATGCTGGTGGCACGCTCCCTCGGAGCCGAAAATTACGGAACTTTTGAGGGAGTTAAGGCGATTTGGGCGATTGTTTTTCCCTTTGTTGGCTTGGGTACGGGGGAAGTGATGGTGCAGAATGTGTCGCGCCACCATGACCAATTTGCTGAGGAATGGGGCAAAGCAATCCAGGCCATTTTGATCTCGGTTTTAATTTCCCTGGTGACTCTGTTTCCCCTCACTCTGCTGCTCTTGCCAGGAGTTAGTCCGGCCTTTGTTGTGCTGCTTCTACTGGCTGACCTAGTCGGCTTAAAACTCTGTATGCTGGCGGGGAATGCCTTTATCGCTGTTGATAGAGTCAAAGAGGCCTCCCAATACGGGCTGCTTTATTCCGGCAGCAAATTTGTGTTGGCGTTGTTTTTGCCGCTGTTTCCAGAAGAACAGCGATTGTTGGCTTGGGGCCTTCTCTATTGCCTGGGTTCTCTAATTCCCGCCGCCATTTCCCTCTGGCTGGTAAATCAAGCGATTGGTAAACCCAGGTTCGGCATCCAGACATTACAACAGGCAGAGCTAGGCCAGGGATTCTTTTTCTCGTTGTCAGAATCCGCCGCTACCATCAATACCCAGGTGGATCGCACGATGCTATTTAGCCTGGCTGGCCCGGTGGCCGCTGGTATTTATGGTGCGGGTTATCGATTTATCGATATGGGGTTTATCCCCATTTTGCGGTGCTTGGGGCGAGCTACGCGCGCTTCTTTAAACATGGCGAAGCCGGGATTGCTGGAACCATTCGGTTTGCCCGCAAGCTGATTCCTATAGCCTGCCTGTATGGGGTGATTTGTGGGGTAATCCTAATTCTCTTTGCGCCCTTTGTCGCTCCATTACTGGGGGAAGACTTTGCTGAATCTGCCCAGGTACTGATCTGGCTATCGCCGATTTTATTGATTGCCGGTCTGCAATATTTGGCAGCCGATTCTCTAACGGGGGCGGGATTTCAGCGATCGCGCAGCTTCGTTCAAGTAGCCGCCGCCGCCGTGAATGTAGGGCTTAATCTCTACTGGATTCCTCGCTATTCCTGGCAGGGGGCCATTTGGGCCACGCTTACCTCAGAGCTATTTAAGTTAGTGGCGCTGTGGTTGATTGTAGGAATTGTGTATCGAAGAATGGCTCGGTGAGCGTGAACTAGATGAGCGTGAACTGGGGCCGTTGTATGGCGAAAGGTTGGAGATGAGCCGGGAAGGGGGTTAGAACGTTCAACGTTCAAAATTCAACGTTCAAAATTCAAATCATCTCATCCTCTGGCGGAGTAGCCTTGGATGGTTTCTGGGCGAAATTGTCTCAAAATTGGGGTGGCCTGGCGAATGAGCGCCTCTGAGCCACGCACCACCACTAAAAACTTGCCCTCATTGAGCCGGTTGCGGTACGACAGGGCATCGCCCCCGCCAATGGCCAACCCCACCCCACCGCCGATAAAGAAAGCACCCATGGCACCGGAAACGGCCCCCAACAGGCCACCGATGACCTGGTTGCCCAGCCGCCCTGTCCAGGCAAAGGTATCTAACCCAGTGATGATGTTAAACACAAAGCCTGCCCCAAAGCCAAAGGGCACTAACCACAGCAGCATCAGGCGAATCTGCTTCCAGGCTTGGTCAGCGGGGTCGATGAGGCCGTACTCATCGGCGCTCTTAAAGCCGCGACCCAGAATGTCGAGGCTGTCGTTGGGGAGATCAGCCGCCGTTAGGGCATTGTAGGCTTCTTCCGCTTTAATCCGGTTATCGAGTACAGCAACCAGGTAATTCATTGCGAGTCAAAAATAAGCGCAGAGCTATAGGGGTTTCTTTTACCTTACGCTATTCGGCTAATCCTGAAACCTTTATACCCCTCTCCTGTAAGCCTGGTTAGCAAAGTACGGGAGCTGAGTATGGGCATCGGGCCAGTGGAAAAACACATAGCGCAATACCCACGGAGCAGAAACCAGCAGGCAGGCCACCCCCAGCCACCAGTTAGCCTGAAACTCGACTAGCGTATCAATTGTGGCGTTAGTGTTGACCTGGGCCGTCAGAACTTCAATACCGGAGGCGATCGCGTTATTCATAGCATGGGCCGCAATGGGCACCAGCAGCGAGCGGTGCTGAGGTACAGCAATGACATCACCACCCCAAACACAAACAGCCCCACCAGATTGGCGTGCAAAAGACCAAACAGTACTGAAGTCATCAAAATGGCCCGGCGGATGCCCCACTTCACCCCCCAGCGGTGCAACAGCACGCCCCGGAAAATAAACTCCTCGGTAATCGGCGCAACGATAACGACGGATATAAACATCAGCGCGGTGTATAGCCCCGGCGCAGCGGCCTTATCCGCTGACAGCACAAGCGACTGCTCTAGGGTGGATTCCACCAGATTGGGCGCAACCAGCGACAGAACTACGTAGGAAATATGGAACGCCCCCAGGGAGAATAAAAACACCCCCACCACCAGCCAGAGCAACTGTAGCCAAGCTAGCTGCCGAGGCACAAACCCCAGTAAATGAGCCATTTCTAGGGCTGGATGCCGTGAAACAGCCACAATAGCCAGGCAAAGACCTGAAAACACCAGAATATAGAGAATGGGGGCAATAATTGGATCACTGGGCTGGAGGGGCAGCAAACCGAGACCGCCCAGCACTCCCAGCAGCAGCGCTAGCCCGATAGAAATGCCAAAAAATGCCACCACTACCAGGCGAGCTTTGAGGGCAATAAACGGATGATTAGAGGCTGCCATAAACTGGCACCGCCGCCCCCCGTATATCCTGGGCGGCTTCAGAGGCCAGAAAGCAGATAACCTCAGCCAAGGATTCTGGTGTAACCCCCCGCTGAGACTGCTCTACGCCCATAGTCTGGCGGTTGGTTGGGGTATCAATCACGCTGGGCAGAACGATGTTGGCGGTAATGTTAGTGCCTTTGGTTTCATCGGCAATGGCTTTCGTTAGGGCCACCACCGCCGCCTTAGAGGCGCAATAGGCCGCCAGCTGACCAACCGGCTCCACCGCCCCCCGCGAGCCAATGGTAACAATGCGTCCGTAGTTCTGGGCCTGCATTTTCTTGAGGCTATGCTTACACAGCAGAAACGCCGTGTTGACATTGAGATCAAACGCCTGCTTCCAGTCGCGAAAGGAGTAATCGGCGGTTGGCCCCATGGCAAACCCACCCACCAGATGAATCAGGCCATCCACCCGAGGCATTTGATTAACCAGGGAAATAACCGTAGCCTCATCCAGCAGATCAGCGTCTATCAGCGTGAGTCGGGGAAGGTTAGAGGAGGGCACCCGAATTCTTCAGCCGGGTGGCCTCAGCCTCTCGACGATAGGGAACCACCACGTTAGCGCCCCGGTCGAGTGCTAATTGAGTCACACTTGTGCCCAGCCCGCCAGCACCTCCTGTGATCAGGATATGCTTACCTTCCATAGCCCCGTCCCTTGAAAACGATACTTTCTTCTAGCACAAAACTGAAACAGACAGCGCCATTCTCAACTTCTCCTTATTGTTAACCCTTCATCCTAGAAACGCCCCACCACAGCCAAGCCACTATGACCGATTCTGCTTCTGACACCACGTATAGGGCCATTTTGATGGCCGGTCGTGGTCTAACGCCAGCACCTGACCTGCTCCAAGGGTTGGCTGGAGCTAACTATGTGGTTTACAGCGTAGCGGCCAAGGCTGACCTGCTCATGGCCACACGGGCCTGCGCTATGGATCTGATTATCGTCACCACTCAGGCCATAGCCGAGGCAGACTTACAGCTTTGCCATACCCTGCAACGGCATCCTCAAACCCGTTTAGTGCCCATTATCGTGATTAGCCACGATCAAGACCCAGCCTCGCGGTTACAAGCCTTCGCAATCGGCGCCGTGGACTACATCAGCCCCACCTTGCCCGTGGCCGAAATCGTGGCCCGAATTGGCATACAAACCAGCCACTATCGGCAAATGCAGTCGCTACAGCGTCAGACCCAGCGGGCTATGTCTGTGGGCACATCCCTACCGCTACTTGCAGATTTGCAGCGAGCGTTGCGCCGCCAGACCGAATTGTTACAAGCCCAGAACCAACAGCTTCAGCGCGAAATGCAGGAGCGTGAACAGGCGCAACAAGCCCTCCGGTTAGAACAGCAAAAATCCGAACAACTGCTGCTGAATATTCTGCCCAGGGCCATTGTGGAGCAGTTAAAACAGCTTCAGGGGTCCCTGGCTGAACGGTTTGATGATGTCACCATTCTCTTTGCTGATATCGTCAACTTCACGCCCATTGCCGCCCAAACTAGCCCCCTGGATTTGGTCAACTGGCTAAATCAAATCTTCTCCGAGTTCGACCGCCTGGCCGAGCGCTACCAGCTTGAGAAAATCAAAACCATTGGCGATGCCTACATGGTAGTAGGCGGCCTGCCACTGCCAATGGAAAACCACGTTGAGGCGGTCATGGAAATGGCCCTGGCCATGCAGACCGCCGCCGCCCGCATCGCCCGCACCGATGGCCAAGACTTTCAACTCCGGATTGGCATCAACACTGGGGCCGTAGTCGCTGGCGTAATTGGCATTAAGAAATTTAGCTACGACCTCTGGGGCGATGCCGTTAACATTGCCAGCCGCATGGAAGCCCAGGGCACCCCCGGCAAAATTCAGGTAACAGAGGCCACCTACCAGCGGGTAAAACACTGCTACGAGTTTGCCCAGGTGGGTCAGGTGATGGTGAAGGGGCGAGGGTATTTGACGACCTACCAGTATGTAGGTCGGCGGTAGTTCACAGCAATGTACAGGATTTGTTTACCTGGCAACCAATTTTACTCACTCAGAGCGTTGATGAGTTCAGCCTTCTTCATTTTTCCAGCGCCCGAAATCTCTCTCTTACGTGCCATTACTCTTAACTCTGGCACCGTTAATGAACTTAGGAGTGCTGGGTCTTTAATGATATCTGGCAGAGGTTCAGGTGTAAGGTAAAAAACCTGTTTAAGAGAATCAAGCTTTTTCCCCTTTGTGATTCCGCACTTAAGTTTTACAATTTCATTTAAATCTTTCCAGTATTGCCGTGGAGCCTCATCAATTCGATTGGTTGCAACTGCCAAGTTAACTGACTTAAGCAAACTACCAGGCTGCTCAATCAGATATTGAAGAGCCTGCATGATTGTATCTCTAGATGCCTTAGAAAGATTGGCCTTAGGTATTTCCTCTCCAGATAATACTCTTGAAATGGTTTTTGTTTCTTCGCTATCATCGGCAATAATGCACCAAACCTTCTCTAGATTAGCGACCTCCGCAACAGCATAAATGAATGTGTTTCCAATAGCTTCATATCGATCCTCAGCCACTTCTTTGACAATTAGAGGAACCCAGTTGCGACCTTTTGTTTGCGAAAGTAAATGAGCAGAAGCATGTATCAAAAAATCGGAACTGCTTGTTCCTGCACCTGGATCAATATGATCTAGGTAAAGATACATAAGATTGCCAACATCACTAAGATTTTTCACTTTAAAAAATACTCCTTAGCAAGGTTTTTGTAATAATCACGGGCAGTTCTATCTCGATATACGGCAGGAATTCGGGCAAAAGCAGCACCTGCAATATTTGCATAGCTCGGAATTTCTAAAATATGAGTATCTTGCCTGGCTTTAGACCATCTTGGAAAGAAATATGGTAATAAGTTAAAATTCTCCTTCTTAGAAGATTTAAGAATTTCAGCGATTGCTTCCTTGGCGGCTTTAAGCTGAGGATTAGTCATCTTTTCACCATTAAAGAAGATGGGCAGTGGCACAGGAGTTCCATCCCCTTTCCATGCTTGCGTTTCAGGAATAAACTGTTTCATAGTTGTAGCAGCATTTTGCAAAGAAAATAAGTTGTTGTGTTTTGTGGGAATCAAAACAACATCTGATGCATACAGCCCTAGCTGACTAAAAATCCTCCAATTTGGCGGATTATCAATCAATATATAATCGTAACGAAAACGTAATTTTTCCAATGCTTTATACAAAGCATTTATTCTGATTTCTTGCTTGATTTTAGCCTCATCAATCTCATAGGCCAACACTTTGTCAGCCGAGACTATATCAAAACTATAGTCTTTTCCAGTTCCCTTTTCTTTTAATGAAAAGGACGGATAGCATTTGACAGGTCAGGAAGTCTTTCTGTAAGAGCTTTATAAACATCCCCATCTTGAAGAGGTATTCCAAGAGAGTTTGTTAAGTCTTGCTGGTTTGGATCAAGATCAATGATTAGGACTTTTTTCCCAAGTAGAGTCAGAATTGCTGCTAGATTAACTGTTGTAGTTGTTTTTCCTACACCTCCTTTGTTGTTATAAATAGCTACGGTTAAAGATCTAGTCGGAAAATCTATTTTTCCTTTGATTAAGCCTGCGATCTGATCAATATTATCTATATCAATGGGTAAACAAGGAGTCGCTGGGTGAATTACCTTACCGTGCTTCCGAAAAAGTTGAATACTAGATGAATTTGTAATTAATCCCCATTCCGAAGAATTAGTGTGCTGTCCAAGCAGATACCGCTTCAGCTGATTAACTGTTTTAGAGTAACTCGCAGCATCAGGTGATAAGTTTATATCTCTTCCTTTTAGCTCAACTAACAACCAAGGATTGGTCTTGTTAAAAAGAAAGACATCATCTTCTTTTGTTTTTCGAATAGCATAATCAACAGGGCCATCTCCTGTACTGTACTCAGGAATAATTTCTCCTTGCTGAAATCCTAATGCTTTAAAGAGAATAGGGCTGAATATATCTTTGACAATAGGCTCAGGTGCATTGTCTGGGAGATTTTGAAGAGCTTCTTGGAGAGGTGATACCATAATTACTAAATTTGATGCCGTCAAGTCAGCTTAAAATTTTATATTAGCTAACTATTTTTACGGCTGCCAATTACTTTTTATCAATACACCTTCTTTACAACTGTAAATGCCTGGAAATCATAAAAAACTTCAAGCTTTACAGAAGCTTTATTAACTATCTTCAAGGAATAGTACGCGCGAATTAAATCCTGTGCCTTTTCTGGGTATCTGGTGATAAGCCAAACCTGCCTACGCAGGCTCATGGATCGGGCAAGTAGTCGGTGCAGGCCCACTTTGACTGTGTCGCTGCAGTTTAAACCGCCGAGCCTTTCTTGAAGGCTACAGATCAAGGTTGTGTCGTCACTGTTGAAGGTCGTGTCGTTAATGTTGAAGGTTGTGGCGCTGGTTAACTGACACAACGTCGAAAAGCATTGATATCCCCTAGGTGGGTGGCGCGCTAGCAGAACCTAACAGGACTCACGTTGTCGTTTGGTGTTGGGTTCCACTGCGTTGCACCCAACCTACCAATACGCCGAATCAGAATGTGCTTGAATACCTCGTACAAACTGATTGATTGCACAACTAAGTTGG
>JAAUUR010000163.1 GCA_012031045.1 Leptolyngbyaceae cyanobacterium SM2_5_2 | reverse complement strand
GTCTACCAGTTTGGAACTGTCCACCACTACGATGAAGTGCTGGGCCAGAGCATCGACAATCTTTTCGCGGGTGTGGGCGGCGCCGCACCCTTGATCAGGTTCATCTGGGGGTCTACTTCGTCGGCACCATCAATGGCTAGATCAATGCCTTCAATGTCGTCTAGGGTGGTGAGGGGGATGCCATACTGCTTGGCCAGCACTGACGCCTGAAACGAGGTGGGTACACCCTTAATGTTGCTCAATTCGCCGCTGGCTAGCCGTTCGCCAATGAACTGAATCGCAAAGGCCGTGGTGGAGCCGGTACCCAGGCCCACAATCGTATTCGACTCGACGCGGGCGGCGGCTTGCCGTCCCACCTCTTGCTTCATGAGTTTTACAGGATCCATCTCTGCTGCCATTGCCTCAACTCCTCTGGACACGTCACGGCGTTTCGGTATCTAGCATGACCTAAACCGGTACGGCTGTATAGCCTGTTAAATTAACCCCAGCAGGATATTCTGGGTTAACTCTGTAGCCACGGAACCGGTGGTGAGGACAGCCTGAATTCGCAAAAAGTCAGCGCACCAGGCCTGTTCTTCTTGTTTTGTTCTTCTCGTTTCGTTTTTTAGCACCATGGCCTCTCCAGCACGACTCGGTAGTTTTCCCTTTATGGTTAACCAGGCGGGGCAGCAGCGGGTTTGCTACTGGCGAGGCTGGCGGGTGCGGTACTGGTTTCACCCTGGGCCAGAACATGCGCCTTCCCTGCCGCCGCTGCTGCTGATTCATGGGTTTGGGGCTAACCTGAACCAGTGGCGGGATAACTTACCGGCGCTTAGTCAGGTGGCCCCGGTTTATGCCCTGGATTTACTAGGGTTTGGAGATGCTGAAAAAGCTGCGGCCCTTTACGGAGCAGAGTTGTGGGCGGCCCAGGTAAGCGATTTTATCCGAACCGTCATTGGTAGGCCAGTGGCCCTGGTGGGGCATTCCCTAGGGGCGCTGGTGGCGTTAACCGTGGCCCACGCTCAGCCGGCCTGGGTAGCCCAACTGCTGATGATTACGTTGCCCTTGCCCGCAGCCCGTGAAGACCTGGTAGTGGGTTGGGTGGCCCGCCTGGGCATGCGGGTAGAAAGCCTGGTTTCTACACCACTGCTGCTGCGCCCTTTGTTTACTCTGGTGCGCCGCCCCAGCTTTTTGCGCCGTGCCCTCCAGGGTATCTACACGGTGCCAGACCGAGTAGATGAGGAACTGGTGACGATGTTTGCGGTGCCGCCTCAGGATCGGGGCGCTGCCAGAGCCCTGTGTTACCTGGTGAAATCGCGCACGGAGCCGAGCTTTAGCCCGTCCATCAAAACCCTGGTGGCAGAACTGACGATTCCAGCTTTGCTGTTGTGGGGTGAGCAAGATCGAGTTGTTTCAATAGCCTTTGCTGACGCCCTTAAAAACCTCAGTCCCAAGCTGACTATTCGGCCTTTGGCTAAGGTCGGGCACTGCCTCTAAGAACGAAGAGCCCGAAACCTTTAACCAGATCGTTACCACCTGGGTAACGGGCCACGCCTCCAACCGGTGGGGCTCTGCTGGGGCAACACCCCACCCACCCAGTTAGGCTTGACAGTCCACGGTGTTAGCCCTGCAAAACCAGGAAGACGGCCCGCATTCCCTAACCCCACCTACGGGAGAGAAATTGAATCATTAGAACGCGACAGGCGTGGTGGCTCTTGATTAAAGCGGCGATTGCGCCACTTGCGAATGGCCTGGGCCTCCCGTTGAATTGGGGTTAGGTAATAATCCTCCGCAATAGCCGGGCCGGCATTAGCGTCAGGAGACAGGGGGGGCTTGGTGTGCATACATTGAGCCAGGGTATCCAGGTGGGGCTCAAGGGCCAGAGCGCGTCCCAGAGCTTCAGCAGAGGGGTAGCGGTCATTGGGATCGGGCATCAGCATCTTGTCTAGGACGCTGGCAAAGTGCGAACTAACGGTGACCGCCTGCTGCCAACGGACACGCCCGGTACGGGGTTCCTGGTCAAATTCAATGGGTGTCCGCCCGGTGAGCAAAAATAGACAGGTCATCCCCAGGGCATAGATATCGCTGCTGCAGCAGGGACGCAGCGCCAACTGCTCAGGTGGGGCAAACCCAGGCGTGCCTACAAACTGACTAGCCGCCGCTTGATGGGCCGTGACTTCATCGATGTCGGCTAAGAACTCCCGCACAGCGCCAAAGTCAATCAGCACTAGCCGCCGATCCAGCGTACTGCGGATAATGTTGGGGGGTTTAATGTCGCGATGAATAATCCGATTCCGGTGGATAAAATGCACCACTGGGATAATTTCACTGAGGAAATATTTCACCTGGGCTTCAGTTTGTTGGCCGCTCTGCCGAACTTCTTGAGCCAGAGTTTGGCCCTGAATGTAGTCTTGCACCAGGTAAAATTCTCCGCTGGTTGTAAAGTAATCCAGCAGGCGAGGAATTTGAGAATGGCTGCCTAAATTGGCTAAGGCTCTGGCTTCGCGGCGAAAGCGAATCTTGGCCCGCTCTAGCGATACCTCGTTTTTGGTTTTGGGGCAAAGCTGCTTGATAACACAGTAGGGCTGCCCAGGCAGCTTGAGATCCTGGGCCAGGTAAGTAACCCCAAAGCCACCCTGCCCCAGTTGCTTTAGCACCCGATAGCGTTCTCGAAATAGGGCGTGGGTTTGGTAAAACTTGAGAATTTCCCCTGAAATAATGCGATCTCGATTAAGCGTTGGTAGATGAGCTGGTGACTCTTGCATGAAAGCTAGCCTAAGACCTTAGGAATAGTACATGAATTTGACATAACGGCTCTAGCCCTGTGAAAAGGCAACAACGTCATTAAGAATAGCCAGGCGTAAGTGTTGCCACCCAAGTCAGCCCTCACTAATATTCACTGATTACTTAGATTTCTTAGTGAAGCGACAATGACAAAGGTACCATATCGCATCAGGGTCTATTGACTCTGTATCCTTTTAGCCAGATATTGATCGACAGAGCTGGCTGCTCCAGGCCAAGGTCGGGCTGACTAACGAGCCGCCCATCATGGGCGGCTAGAGAGGGTGCTTCTAAATCTACACCCTCCCTCTAGCGCCTAGCTAGCCTGGGCCTGGGGCAGCCAAAAGGTAAACTCGCTGCCAAGGTTAATCTGGCTTTTGACGGCAATTTCTCCCCCTTGCACCTCTACCAGGCGGCGACAGATGGTTAATCCTAGTCCGGTTCCGCCAGAGCGGCGGTTGCGGGAGCGATCGGCCCGCCAGAAGCGCTCAAATACGTAGGGTAAATCTGCTTCGGCAATGCCAATGCCCGTATCGGCCACGCTAGCGTAGACGCGCTGCGCCTCGGCCCAAAGCTTAACGGTGACCGTGCCCTTGTCGGTATATTGCAGAGCATTCCCCAAAAGGTTGATCAGAATTTGCTCGACCCGGCTGGGGTCGGCGTAGGCCAGGGGTAAATCTGGCGGGCAATGCAGGGCTACTTGAACACGATCGGGGTTGGTAAACTGGTCATCAAAGGCGCGTACTAGGGCCGCTACCAGTGGCTCTAGGGCAATGTTTTGAGCTTGAATTGGCAGGTAGCCAGCCTCCAGCTTAGATAGCTCTTGCAGGTCGTTAACCAGCCGTTGTAAGCGAGTTGTTTCAACGGCCAGGCGCTCATACAGCTCTGGGTGGGGGGCAATGGTGCCGTCAGATAGCCCCTCCAGGTAGCCATGAATGATGGTCAGCGGCGTGCGGAGTTCATGGGTGAGGTCGCTGACCAGTTCCCGACGACGTTGCTCTACGCCCTCTAAATCCGCAGCCATGCGGTTGAAGCTATTGGCCAACCGCTGTAATTCGAGGATCTCGGAGGGTGGCACCCGAGCTGAAAGCTGCCCAGCGGCAAACTGGCGGGTAATTTCCGTCATTTGGTCGAGGGGGCTGATAATTCGGCGAGACACCCAATAGCTCAGCCAGCCAGCCGTTCCACCGCCTACCAGAATGGCCCAGCCCATGCCTCGGCTCCAAGCGGCCTCAAAGCCTCGCACCAGTTGAGTGCGCTGCTGTACGCTCATAACGCCATTTTCGTAGCGCTGTAGCGAAATAATAAATAGCCGCGGCGAGTAAAGCCGACCAATCACCACTAGGGTCAAAATGCCGACCCCCATGACGGCCAGGTGCGAGATAAATAGCCGACTACGCAAGCTTAGCTTGGCCATCATGGCCCTCAATGTGGGGTGTTCTGTAGCTCAGGTTGCTCTTCGGGTAAAATCGCTCCCTCCACCGGGCAAACTTGCAGGCAAATTCCACAGTCAATACAGGTGGCGAAATCAATCCAATACCAGTCGGTACCCTTGGTATTTTTACCGGGGCCTTCGTGAATACAGGCGACCGGACAAGCATCGACGCAGTCGGCCACGCCTTCACAAACGTTAGTCACAATCGTGTGGGCCACAATTTGTCCTCGCATCCTAGAGTGAATACCTGCTCCCCAAAAGTCTAGCGAAGACTAGCTCAGAGGGTGTGCCAAATTACAAACCAGGCCATGTCTAAGTTAATTCAGGGCTTCAATATGCGGCAACCCGTTGGGGGCAATCCAGGCGATGCGGCTAATGCCGCGTTGGGCGGCTAACTCGCGCAGGGCGGCCTGGGAAATTAGTGGATCTAGATGCACCTCAGCCCGCACCAAGTTGGCCGAAGCCCGCAAGGTTTGCGCATAGGCAAAGGCCGCCGCCACCGCCTGGGGGCTGGTGGGTACCACGAGCCAATCGCTAGGGGGTGTACTCTGGGGCAGTTGGCCGGTGGGTACCATCGCTTGATGGAGAGCCTCCGTATCCAGCACAAAGCCAATGCCTGGAAAACTCTTACCCTCGCTGTGGAAGACACCCAGCAACGTATCATAGCGCCCCCCCCGACCCAGCACTCGACATCCCAGTTCAGGACTCCCCGCCACCTCAAACACTAAGCCCGTGTAGTAGTCGAAGGTTTGCACCAAACTTAAATCCAGCACTAGCGATGGGCGGTGGGAAAGGGGGCTATCGCTGGGTGAAAAAGGTACCTCCCGCCAGAGGTCAACCAGGGACTTAAGCCGTTCGATAGCGGTTTGGATATTAACCGGCTGTTCGAGCTGGGCCAAGGTCTGCAGAACGGCCTCGGGTTCGCCGCGCAAATCCAGCAAGGCCAGGGCGTGCTGGTAAAGGGCGGGGGGCAACTGGAGGGTTTCTAGGGCTACCCGATCTAGATGGGCCAGGGCATGGCGCACCGCCGGACGCAGATCAGCCGGAAAAGGGGCGAGCAGTGCCTGGGTAAGCCCGGCATCTCCCAACAACAGTGACCAGCCCGGCAAATTCAGGCTGGTCAGGCAATCGGTTAGCAGCAGGAGAATTTCGGCATCGGCCAGCAAATCCCCCGCGCCCAACAGCTCGACCCCAGACTGGTAGGTTTCCTGATGGCTGCCCTGGCTACCCTGGCCTGCTTTCCCAAACACATTGGCGGTATAGTACAACCGCTGCGGATAAGTGACCCGGCTCAGACGAGTGACTGCTGTGCGAGCAATGGAGGCCGTCAGTTCAGGGCGTAGCCCCAGGCGCTGGCCTGCGGTCTGGTGCAGTTCAATCACCGCCTCTTGATCAATGGCACCGCCAGCCATCAAGGTGTCTAGACGTTCCACCGTAGAGGTGATAATGCGGTGATAGCCCCACCGTTGAAAGACTTGCTCCAGGCGTTCCTCAATCCAATGCTTTTGGGCTACCTCCAGGGGCAATAGGTCGCGGGCGCCAATGGGTGGTTGGTAGGCCATTACTTCTTCTTTCCTCCAAATAGGCCAAAAAATCCGCCGCTACCGGGTTCGCTGCCCTTGGCGGCGCGGCTGGATGGGTTCGCAGACGGTGGGCGTTTATCCAACC
The DNA here is from genome assembly GCA_012031045.1 of Leptolyngbyaceae cyanobacterium SM2_5_2. Taxonomy (GTDB): domain Bacteria; phylum Cyanobacteriota; class Cyanobacteriia; order Phormidesmidales; family Phormidesmidaceae; genus Nodosilinea. The sequence goes on along the minus strand of JAAUUR010000163.1, from coordinate 4,574 downwards.
GCGCTTGAATCGCCTGGGCCACCTCATCCTGGGGTTGAATATCCAGCGCCCGTTTGGCGTGGACGCGAGCCATCGTAACCTGATTAGTCTTGAGGTAAAGACTGGCCAGATAGCTGTGGCACTTGGCGCTGTTGGGGTAGGTTTTAAGGGCTTCGCGCATTTCCAAGACCGCCCGGCTATAGTCGCGATCGCGCTCAAACTCCTGCGCCCGGTTCATGTAGCTTTCTACAATAGCCGTCTGGGTTTTGCGGAGGGGCACAGTGAGGGGGGTGGTAGAAGCAGATGCCGCACCTGAAGAATTTGAAGTGTTCTGGGCCGGTTGTGGGCTGAATTGAGCCGCCGTAGTGGCTTGAACCGTGCGGTAAAGGTAGACCAGGTTGAGTTCGCTCAGTTGCCCAATGATAGGAAGGACCTGATCGAACTGCCCGTACTGGTCGATCGCCATGGTGTTCACAGCCTGGCGATAGGCCGCATCCACCTGGGGAGCCTTCAGCAACCCCTGCGCCGCCTCACTGCTAACGGCCGGCGGTGTGGCGGCCTGCTGGAGGCTCTGCCCCTTAAGCTTGAGTACCAGCTGGTGCTCGGTGAAGGACTTTTCCTGGCTCAGGATTTTGTAGGCCGGGTTGACCCATTTCGACAGCAGCTCGCTGGCCTGCTGAGCATCGGCTTCGGAGTTAGCGGATAGGCTATCGGGATGAAGCCGACGGGCAATAGCCAGGTAGCGTTTGCGCACGGCAGCGGCATCGGCGGTAATGGGCACCCCCAGCACCGCATGATGATCCTCGAAGTCTAGCTTAAATAGTCCCTGATTAAGTCTCATGGTTACCTAACCCCTTGGCTCCCTGGAGGAGACAGAATATGGCTTACTCTAACCAGTCAACCCCAGTGTAGCGGGGTGTGAAAAAATTCTGACGGGCTACTATCTGCCCCCAGACAGGGTAACGGGCGTAAACGATAGGGGGGGCACCTGTTGCAACACGTCAACCATAGCGTCGTGAATTTTACCGTTGGTGGCCAGTAACCGACCGGCTTTAATCGCCAGGGAACTGTTATTGTAGGCGGTTACCCGCCCGCCCGCTTCCCGTACTAGAACAATACCCGCCGCAATGTCCCAGGGCGACAGACCCCGCTCCCAGTAGCCATCCAGCCGACCGCAGGCCACATAGGCCAGGTCAATGGCGGCTGAGCCACCGCGCCGCACCCCTTGGGTGAGATGGGTAAACTGGCAAAACTCGGCGTAGTTATTGTCAGGGGTTTCGCGGCGGTCGTAGGCAAAGCCGGTCACCAGCAGGCTGTCGGCCAGGTGCTGGGTGCCAGAGACGTGGATAGGGCGACGGTTAAGGGTAGCGCCCAAGCCCTGAGCCGCCCGAAATAAATCTCGGTGGATAGGGTCGTAGACCACACCCAGCACTGGTTCTCCTGCTACCAGTAGGCCAATGGAGACCGAACAGAAGGGGTACTGGTGGGTGTAATTGGTGGTGCCATCCAGGGGGTCAATCGCCCATAGAAACGGCCCAGCCAGGTTGCCCTGGGCACCAGACTCTTCGGCCAGAAAGCCATGCTCTGGAGGCAGGTGGCGTTGCAGTACGGCCATCACAGCGGCTTCTGCGGCCTGATCGGCCTCGGTAACCAGGTCTCCAGGGCGACCCTTTTCAGAGATTTCGGTTAAATTGCCCCAATAGTGCTGCAATACGGCTCCAGCTGATAGGGCCGCTTCGGTGGCCATGTCGAGCCAGGCCTGCAAATCTTGAGTTAAGCAGTCAGTCATAACCAAAAGCCATAGCGAACGTGAGCCCATCCCGTGGCGGTTGAAGGCAAAACCCTCCCCACCTACTACCTACCACCTAACTACCTGGTTAATCATCTTCAATCGGCAGCCCAAACCGCACCTTGCCCTTGCCAAAGTACCGACCAAACTGCAATTCGTAGACTTCATCCTCATCCTGGGTTTCAACCTGCAGGTCTGACCGAGGATAGCTCACGCAAAGCAGCGCATAACCCTGTTCCCGCAAATCTGGAGATAGCCCCATCGCTTCGGGCTGGGCTACCTCGCCACTGAGCACGCGCACGGCACAGGTTGTACAGGCTCCGTTGCGGCAGGCAAAGGGTAGGTCAACCCCTTGGCTCTCTCCCGTTTGTAGGATGTAGCGATCTTCGGGTACCTGAAACCGGTGGATTTGACCGGTGCCACGATGATGAACGGTAACAGTGTAGGTGCGGGGCATAGACCAGGGGAAACTGTAACAATGGATGAAAGCCAACGCCCCTATGCTCTCATGAAACATTCATCCCGACAGCATTTCGTTGGCAGATCAGGTGTGGCCTTTCTACTAACGCTTGCCCCACTAGCGACAAAAATGCGGTAAACAAAATTGTGGTGGTTAGTCTCCTTTTTTTGGTACGATGGCACTTCGGTAGTGAAATACTACCTTCCCCCTGGAGAGATGGCCGAGCGGTTGAAGGCGCAGCACTGGAAATGCTGTTTAGGGGTGACTCTAACGAGGGTTCGAATCCCTCTCTCTCCGTTGACATGGTTCTTTGACTTTAATGGCAGCCCCCTCCCCTGGCTAAAGGCTGGCTTACTGGTGCTGGGCTGGTGCCGCATCGTGGTTCAATAGGAACAATTGTTGTGGAGAGAGGCACTATGGCCGTTTTTTCGTTCATCATTTTCCTGGCCACGATGGTGGGGTTAGCTCTGGGGCTGTACTTTGGTTTGCGGGCCGTAAAGCTGATCTAGGCTTTATCCATACCTGGCTGCTCAGCTAGGCCAGGTATGGCCTGAATCGCGGCCAAGATTAACCAGCCGAGTACGTTAACCCGGGCATCGTAGAAGGATAAATCAAACATGGTGAAGGCAACGGCCCCACCAAAGCCAAGCATGTAGGCGGCTAGGGTGGCTTGCTGGGGTCTGGGGAAGGGAGTTTTGATCAGCGTTTTCAGGCCACGCCCGACGATAAGCCCGACTATCAGTAGAAAACCAAGGGTGATCGGTAAGCCCATTTCCGCCGCTAGCATCAGAATTAGATTATGGCTGTGGGCTACCCAGTCGTAAATGGGGATGGTATACGGCTCATACTGAAGGCGAAACGCCCCCAAGCCATTGCCCAGCCAGGGATGTTGGCCAATCATCTCGGCGGCAATTTGCCAGACATCTACGCGCAGGGTAACGGTGGCAAGGGCTTCAGCAATGCTGCGCCCGCCGATGCCCCACACGAGTGCTCCTAAACTAACCGCCAACAGTGCGCCCAGCCCAGCCCAGGCCAGGTAGCGATGTCGCCGCATCAGCCAGCCAAAGCAGAGGATTTGCAGCCCAGCCACCAGCAGCCCATTACGTGACCCTGAGCAATAAATGCTGGCCAGGGCTAACCCTGTGGCGCTGTAAACCCAGATGGCGTAGGACGACCGCCACTGATGCTCCAGGTAGTGGGCACACAGCCCCAGGCCCAGGCCAAATATCATCACCACGTAGTTGGCCATAACGTTGGGGTGGCCAAACACAGAGTCGGCCCGGTGGCCAAAGTCTTCCTGTAAGTACAGCCAGTTAAACCAGGGATTGCCCATCCAGCGTTCAATACTGGCGGGGGACTTAAGGTAAAACTCAACCATGGCCCTGAGGTTGATGGGAATGGTTGCCAGAAGTAAGGCCAGCGCCCAGGTATGCAGGGTAGCCAGGGGTTGCTTAAAGGTGGGGATGACGGTGGCCAGGGCCGCAAAAAATAAAAAGAAGGGCCAGAAGTTAACCGATTGCAGGGCCGATTCTCCGGGTGCCTGGGAAATCAGCAGGTTTATGGCAATGCCCAGGGTCAGCCAGAGCCAACCTCCCTGCCACAGTAGTCGAAATATCTTGCGGCTGCGGCGGCGCAAACTGTCCACTAAAAAAATAGCTAACCCCACCATGGCCAGGTAGCTGGCGTAGGGTAAAATCAGCCAGCCACCCAGCAGCCACCGCTCCATCGCTGCCATCGAGGCTAAGGGAGAGGCCGCCAGAGGCGAACGAGGCATTTGGTTCGGGTCAGTAGGCTCCATCTCCAATCAATACCACCCAGATTGTTTTCAATAGAATATAAATATCTAGCCAAACTGACCAGTTTCTGACGTAATAGGCATCTAAGTTTACCCGCTCTTCGTAGGATACGTTGTTGCGCCCGGATACCTGCCAAAGGCCGGTCAGACCCGGCAATACCTTAGTGTAAAGGTCATACTTTTCGGCGTAGCGAATAATTTCTTCCCGCACAATGGGCCGGGGGCCCACCAGGCTCATTTCCCCCCGCAGCACGTTCCAGAGCTGGGGCAGTTCGTCCAGGCTGGTGCGCCGCAGAAAATGGCCGATGCGGGTAATTCTGGGGTCATAGCGCAGTTTTTGATCCCGCTCCCACTGCACCCGTAGTTCCGGGTTGGCCTGAAAGTAGGCCTCCAGCACCTGGTCGGCATTGGCCACCATCGAGCGAAACTTATAGGCCACAAAGGGAAAGCCCTCCTGGCCCAGGCGCTTTTGGCCATAAAACACCGGCCCGGGGGAATCTAGCTTAACCAGTAGGGCAATGATCGCAATGACCGGCAGCACCCCTAAGCCA
>JAAUUR010000162.1 GCA_012031045.1 Leptolyngbyaceae cyanobacterium SM2_5_2 | reverse complement strand
CGACTGTGACCACTGCGATCCCCTGTGTTAAACTCAAAACCATCTTCCCACACTTGGGTTACGGCTCCGGTCAAGGAGCCAATCTGGCCGTTTGAGCCAACCCCACAAGCACTGACACCAAGCAAAGCAATTATCCCTATCAAAAGATTCTTCATGTCTAAGTGATGGTTGTGCTTCAGGGCGATTCTTAGGTGTATTTGAAAGTGATTTCATAGCGCTTGGCAGACTCAGTCAACAATAATAGCGTACAACCTTCTTTCTCTTTACCGCCGCGCCATAAATAATCCACTCTCAGAACATACCCCCTGCATGGGGCGATCCCATACATCCTTGGGCAGATTGGGTAACCGGGCACATTCAAACACGATGCCAATGGTAGGAACATTCTGCCACTCGGCTTTACCCAGCAGCCGGTCATAGTAGCCGCCCCCATAGCCCAGACGATAGCCCCGCACGTCGCAGGCCACCGCCGGTACCAGCAGCAAATCTACCTGGCTAAGATCCACCAGGGGCGATTGGGGATGGGGTTCAACGATGCCATAGGCCCCCTTTTGTAGAGGCCATTGGGTCTGGGCCGACCAGTAGTGCCAGTGCATTTGTTTGCCGACGCAGCGGGGTAAACCCCAATGGGCATGGTGCTGGGTCAGGGGGCTGAGGTCTACCTCCTGGCGAAAGCTGGTGTAGGCCAAAATCACCCGGCACCGGTGAAAATAGTCCCAGGACAGCAGATGATCGCAGACGCGATCGCTCTTTTGCCGCCACACTTGGGGCGGAATACTCTGCCGCGCCTTGATTAAGCGTTGCCGCAGATTAACTTTGGCCTCATGGTTGAGGTCTAATTGGGATGGAGATGGGTCAATCACAGGGATAGGGCTAGAAGTACAGCAGTAGATTTAGGCCAGGAATGGTGCGAGATAGCGTCCATAGCAGCAGTGCAGCGTAGAGCAGCCCCAGCCCCCATTGATACCACACCAAGGCAGAAATCAGCCCAGGAACATGCTGATCTCGTAACCGAACATCATTAAACCCAAATTTAAGCCAGTTATTCAAACTAAAGTCGAGATAGTTGAGCCAGTTCCAGCGGCGATTCAGCAGGATAGGGGTGTAGCGATCGCGAAAGAACGGAAACTTTGGGATAATTGGCAGTCGGGCAATCAGCAGCCGCAGCTGGCGCAGACTGCCATCCTCCACAAAATAGCTTTCCTCCATCAGGTCATGGAACCGGCCCTGGCGCAGCAGTAGGCCAATTAACACAAGCGGCACCGGAAAAATCAGCATCCCCAGGGAAACCAGGGTCAGCCAGGGATAGTCCGCCAGCCGCAGCAGATTGCTCAGACCCAGCAGTAATAATAGCCCACAGCTACCGGCCAGCCACAGCCCCTCTGCCAAAGGCGGCAGAATGGGACTGGGCACCCGGCGACGATAGCGATCGACAAACCAAAACATCAGCGTAAAGACCGGAATTGCCACCAGCCCCACCCCAAAAATCAGCCCAAAGCTGGTGCCGTAGTGGCTCAGTACAATGAGCTCGCTGAGACCCAGCCAGCGCAGCGCCAGGTTAACCCGATTCAGGACGGAGTAGGAGTTTCGGGCTAGCACATGATCTTTCACCTTGACGTAGGCGGCCAGGTCAACCCCCTCTACATTCAGCACATCATCCACGCTGAGAAAGGGCTGGGTCAGGCGACGGGCGGCAATAGCCTGGGCCTGGGCCGTGGTAAAACCCGTCTGGGTCAGCGCCCTTACCGAAGCGCTGTTCAGATTCATCCCCAGTAGCCGTCGCCGCCAATCCTTCAGGCGCAGTCGCTCGGCGGTGTAGGCGATGTGGTTAGCGTCGCTAATTTGCTCCAGGCGGCGAAAGTTGCGCTCCAGGTTGCGCAGCAGGGTTTCGTTACCGCGTAGTTGGGATACCGAAAACACCCGGCCAATTTTGCCAGGGGTACCCAAAATTTGGGTTTGCTCGATGCTAAACTCCAGACCCGCCACGTTCAGGTAAGCCTGGGGCTGAAACAGGGCATCGCCAAAGTCGGCCTCTCGATTCAGCATGGCGTTGCGCAGGTTCACCGGCTGGCTAAAGCGGGCCTGGCGCAAAATCAGCGGGGCCTCAAACCGGGCCTCGGTAAAAAACAGCGCCTGACTGAAGGAACCCCGCAGAAAAAAGGCCGTACCTTCCCAGAGGGTGCGGGCAAAGTCGGCGGTGCCCTGCCACTGCACCCGGCTAAAGTTAAGGTCGCCCGCCAACTGCGCCCCACTAAAGTTGGCGTTGACCTTAAACTCAGCCCCCTGAACGGTTAGGCCGTTGCGAAACCGGCTTTGATCAAGCCGCACGGGGGCAAAGAAGATAGTGCTTTTAGCCTGCACCCCCTGGCGAAAATCGGCCCCGACCAGATTTAACTCGCGGTTGAAGCGGGCTCCCGACAGGTAGACCCCCTGCTCAAACATTGCCCCCTGGGCCAGAAAGCGACCCAAGAAATAGATTTCATTGCCCACCACAGCGCCACTAAACCGGGTTTGCACCGCAATCAGTGGCCCCTTGAACAGGTAAATCTGCTGGGGCGGACTGTCGGCCTGAATTAGTAAAGACTGGGAAAGCCGACTGAGTTGGGCCAGCCGTTGGCGATCGCGCCGCAACTGGGCCTGCCCCTCGGCATCCAGCAAGGGGGCCAGGGTATCGCCGAAGAGAGGCTCGCGTTGCCCCAGCCGTTGCAGGTCAAAGTCGCCTAATACTGTGGCATAGCTGATATCTAAAACCGGAGTCGTGGCTGGTTTCTGCAGGGCGCTACTGAGTAGTCGGTAGAAATTAGCCGTCAGGGCACTGTCAGCCCGTAAATCAATCGTAAAGTTACGCAGGTCAAAGGCGACTCTCCCTTCCCTCTGCATCGGGTTAGCCAGCCGTTGCCGCAGCATGTCCAGGGTCAACGGCGGGTGGCCATTGGGGACAGCCGCTCCAGCGGGCGCAGCCCAGGCCAATGCAGTCATACTCAGAAACAGCGTGGCGGACAGCAGCACGGCCAATATCCAGACCCATCCACGTCGCCAAAGCGTTTGCCAGCCCAACACACCCAGCCCTTCGCCTTAAGCCGCCATGCACCACTCAGGCACTGGGCTGTTAACAGGAGATAGATCGCTAAAAGGCTGTCTGGGTAAGCATTTTCAGCGGTTCAGAGACACTGGCCTCAAACTACTGGTGGATCAGGGTTTTAGAGATTCATCATCGATTAAGGGACTGGTGCCGTCGATGCTGCAATTGCACCCTTCCAATGGCTATCAAAGACATAGCAGATCCCTCACTCCATAATCGCACTCTTGTTCAGCGATATCAGTTCCCGAAAGGCATCGTTATCCAGTTCCGTCAGCCAGGATTCATCTGCCCCAACGATAGAGCCAGCGAGTTTCTTCTTGTCCTCAATCATTTGGTCAATGCGTTCTTCCAAAGTGCCGATGGCGACAAACTTGTGGACAAAGACATTTTTCTTCTGGCCAATGCGGAAGGCGCGGTCCGTAGCCTGGTCTTCCACGGAAGGGTTCCACCAACGGTCAAAATGGAACACATGATTGGCTTTAGTCAACGTGATGCCAACGCCCCCGGCTTTCAGGGACAGCACAAAGGCGGTGGGTTCTGTTTCTGGGTCTTGAAACTGGGTGATCATGGCTTCCCGCTTTTTACGGGAGGTGCCACCGTGCAAGTAGTAGGTGTTGAAATGGCAGGTCTGGCGCAGGTACTTTTCCAAGGCCGCCCCCAACTCCGTAAACTGGGTGAAAATCAGCAGGCTTTCTCCTTCGGCCATGGCTTCCTCCACCATTTCCGTAAGGCGAGAAAGTTTGTGGGAGCGATGGGCGGTAAAGTCGCTACCGTCCTGCAAAAACTGCATGGGGTGATTGCACACCTGCTTGAGTTTCATTAAAGTAGCGAGAATCAGTCCCTTGCGCTGGATGCCTTCGCTACCCTTCAGTTGCTCTTCCACATCGGCAATCACCGCTTCATAGAGGGAAGCCTGCTCCTTAGTAAGGTTGCAAAACAGCTTTTGCTCCACCTTGTCGGGCAGGTCTTTGATGATGGATTGATCGGTCTTCACCCAGTCCGCACGAATAAAGGGTTTCCACCGCTTTTTCAGGGTGGCAGAGCTGGCGGGGGCTGCCATCTTTTGAATGGGCAGCTCAAAGCTGCGGCGAAACTGGGCCTGGGTGCCGAGATAGCCCGGATTCAAAAAGTTGAAGATAGACCATAAATCCATCAGGCGGTTTTCGATGGGGGTTCCGGTCAGCGCCAGCCGATGGGGTGAGGAGAATTTCAGGATGGCCTTGGTCAACGCCGCCTTAGGGTTTTTGATGTTTTGGGCCTCATCCAGCACAATGCGGTGCCACTCGATATCGCTGAACAGCTTGGCATCCTTGCGGGCCAGGGCAAAGGAGGTGATGATGATGTCGTTATCGCGGCAGGCCCGTTTGAAGGCTTTAGCGTCACCGGCTCTGTCGCTACCATGATGCACCGTCGCCCGAATATCCGGGGCAAACTTATGGATTTCGTGGAACCAGTTGCCAATGACAGACGTAGGGGCAATCAACAGGGTAGGCGGAATGCGCCGCGGCTCAGCCTGGGCCAGTTCTCGCTCCTGCACCAGGCGAGCAATCACCTGCACCGTTTTGCCCAGTCCCATATCATCCGCCAGACAGCCGTTTAGACCCAACTGCTCCAGGTATTGCAGCCAGGAAACGCCCCGCTTCTGGTATTCCCGCAGGTTGCCCTGGAAGGTTGCCGGATCGTCCACCGGCTGGAGTTGGCCCTGATCGCTGAGCTTCGCCAGCATCTCAGCCAGGGCATCGTTGCGATCGCACTCCACCTCAAGCTCTTCGCCATCCCCGGCTGCTGTCAGCTTGATGAAGTCCATCAGGCTCATTTCCGGATTCTCGGCCTGCTGGGTCTTCCAGAACTCCAGCATTTGCTGCATTTTGTCCTGATCCAGCTCCATCCACTGGCCCCGAAACTTGACCAGGGGCGCTTTGGCGTTTACCAGCTGGTTCCATTCCTGCTCGGTCACCTGTTCGTCGCCGATAGCCAGCTCATACTGGTATTCCACCAGGGTTTCAAAGGAAAAGTAGCTCCTGGCCTTATCGTTACCGCCGAGGGATTTGCCCTTGGCTTTGAGGCGCCCCTTCGCCCGCTGCCGCCCCTTCGGTGTCCACCAGGCGGGGACGATCACTTTGTACCCAGCATTTTCCAGCACCCAGGCAGATTCCTTTAGGAAATTAAAGGCGGCCTCCAGTTCCAGGGTGATGCCGATGGGCTGGTCTGTCTCCAGCCCCTGCCACAGGTTGGCATAGATGCGGGCGGCATAGCCCAGGTTCAGCAGCAGGTTTTGCTCGAATTCGCCCCCCAGTTGAGCTTTCACCTGTTGTTGCAATTTGGCACCCAGGCGCCAGTAGTCCTCCAGGGAAAGCTTGAGGGAGGGGTCGTGCTTGGGAGCCACCTGGAACTGGAGCCGCCAGGGGTCTTCCGGCTTAACCGGGTCTTGCAGGTGAAAGTAGAGGTAAAAGGGTTGGTCGGTCTGGGTGCGGACGATGCGATCGCGCCAGGCCTGCCACTGTTTGAACTGTTCCAGCCAGTCTGCCGTAGTCCAGTAGGTGCCGCCGCTGGATTGCTTCAGGCAGGCGTAAATTAAGGAATCTGCGATGGTTTTCTCGTAGCCCTGGGTGGTAGACGCGTGGGTGATGATGTCCGTCAGCAAACAGTCGGAAAAGTGGCGCAGCAGGGAGTGGCGATCGTAAAATTCCGGCGTTTGCGAAGCGTCTGCAAAACCCGCCGCACAGCTCATCGGCATGTAGTCTACATAGTGCTGCAAAGCCGTTTCGTACTCTTCACCGATGAACTCCCAGCCTGGGTAAATTTCAAACTTGGCGTTTCCCCCAGGCTTGGTTTTGCCTCTGGTTCGAGGGGCTTGAGAAGATTCCAACTGTCGATACTTCAGGGATGGAATGTACTGGTCTTTGAAGATAATTCGCTTCAGGGTTTGGGTGAAGTGGAACCAGAACAGCAGATCAGCCCCCAACTGAATTTCGGTGAGCTGGTGCATAGCTATGAAATGCAGGTCATTCAGCAGGGGCACGACGCTGTTAACGGTCGATTGACCATAGCGGCTGGTTTTGGTAGAAGCCAGAGTGGGATAGCAATCCACCTGCCAGTACTCAAAGTCGAAGGTTTCTGGTAAGTCTTCCTCTAAGTACTGAGACAGTTCGAGCGACGGCAGGGGCTGCCCCTCGACGGTGGGCAGCAGGAAAAATTTAGGCTGAATTAAATCTTCCAGCTTTTGGTAGTTGGGCGGCTGAATGCCCAGTTCGTTGGCCAGCAGCGTTGCCAGATCATCCCCCATTAACTGCCAGGGATGGCGCTGGCTGGGTTCGCGAAAACGGCTCTTGTCCGTCGTTTCAACCCACAGGCAAAACATTCCAGAGCAAATAAAGTCGTGTCCAGATTCTGGAATCCAGGTGCCGTGGAGAATTTGCATGGCATGTCACTCAGGTCTGGCGAAACTGAGGGTAGAAGGCTTTGATTGGATTTAGGCGATTCCCCCCCCAACCGAGATACCGATCAAATTGAAACCCCAGACTATGTGGCGATTTGTGGACTAACCTGAAGGGCTCAAGTGAACGGCATTGGAGTCGGCTCCAGGGCTAGAACCTGGTTGACTGACAAAACATCAGGAGTAGCAGGTATTTCATTGGGCACCTCAACGGTGGGAGTAATTCAAATAAATTTTGGGCTCTGGCACCGCTTCGTAAAGCAGGTTGCCGGGTCTGTTGTGGTACCTTGAGGACACAGTCTAGATACAGCACCCAAAAATAGGCGCACCTCTCAGTGACCATTGGAACCGCTGAAACCCTTGTGGGATAAGGTATGGGCGATACTGGACTCGAACCAGTGACATCCTGCTTGTAAGGCAGGCGCTCTACCAACTGAGCTAATCGCCCGTATCTAACATGGCTTCTTATCATAGCAGAATGAAGACAGGTTTAGGGGCTGTTTAGAAACTTTATGTCCTCAGGTCGTACCCACGATCGCATCACTCTCTGGACACTACCCCTGGTGGTGTTAGCGGCCTTTCGCCTCACCTTGGATGGCTGGCTCACGGCTACGGTTTGCCTGGGCTTTTTGCTGGCTGGCTGGCTGCTGGGGCCAGATCTGGATATTCATTCGGTGCAGTACAAGCGCTGGGGCTGGTTCCGGTGGATTTGGTTGCCCTACCGGGGTAGCCTGCGTCATCGCTCGCCCTGGTCCCACGGGCCGCTACTTGGCACGGTGGTACGGGTGCTCTATGCCTCTATTTGGCTGGCCTTGGTAGGCATTATCGCGGTGGATGTGCTGAATTCCCTAGAGCGCACCGCCCTGAGCTGGGGTGATTTAGCGGCGGGCCTGGGCTGGAGCCTGCGTACCTACTGGCCCTTTTGGTTAGCATTGCTGATTGGCCTGGAACTGGGAGCCCTGAGCCATTACACCGCCGATTGGGTAACCTCAGCCTGGAAGCGCAGGGTTAAGCCAGGGACAGGGAATCGTCGGACTAGGGGCCAGGGTGCTCGCCCAAAGCCGCCTCAACGTCGAGGCAAAAGCCGATAGCCCTCCCTCAGGTCGATTTTTTAGATTGGCGATTTCCGCCTTTCTTCCGCCCCTCTCCGCCCTCCCCCAGGTCGATTTTGGATTGGCGTAATGCAGAAGTTTCCTCCCATCATGGGGCTGAGCCGAGCCCTGGGTCTGGCCCTAGGCGCGGCGGCCCTACTACCGGCTGGAGCCAAGGCGGTTGACCCTGCCGATTTACACACACTCTTACAAACCGGCACCTGCCTCAACTGTGACCTGCGCGGGGCCGACCTGCGCTATCAAGATCTCTCTGGCGCTAGGCTGCGGGGTTCTAACTTAACCGGCGCTAACTTCTTTCGGGCTCAGTTGGTGAATGCTGACCTGGCCAGGGCCAACCTCACTAATGCGAATTTCTCGATGGCTAATCTTCAAGGCACGGTGCTTAACTGGGCCGATATGACGCACAGCACCCTACTGGGGACAAACCTGACCAATGCCTCGCTGGTCAGCACTATCCTCACCAATGCCTATATGGAAGACACGCTGCTAATCAACGCGGTATTAACCGAAGCCGATATGCAGCAGACCAAAATCGTCAGCGCTGACTTCACTGGGCTAGCCTCTGTGGAGCCCGGCTCTCCTATGGTGACTACCGGATGGGGTGCCCTTAGGGTAGCGGCCATATTCGCCCCGTCTAAAGGCCCCAGCGAGATTAGCCATTAGCTACCGACCCAGGGGCGGCAACGCCGCTTTCAGGTGCAAATCCACCTGAAAGCGCCCTGCACGGCATCCGATGGGTGACATCAACAATTTCAAAGTAGGCGGCTTTGGTGCCCGCTTCCAAAATTAGCTTCTCACCAACCCGGGGAATTACTCCCAAGGAAATAATTTGATTGTGGTACTTCTGAATAATGTCTCGATGGGCTGCCGATAGGTAGACTGCCTCTAGAGCTTCTATAAACAGCAGCAGAATAGACATAGCTACACCTTTGGAATGCAGAAAATTTCTTGGAGTAGACTATAGCGCGGCTCAGGAGTATGGCATTTCGGATTATTTCATTTTGCAACCAGTTGAAACTGGCGGCCACCTTATCTTAGAGAATCCCCAAGATCTGCTACCGTTGGGAGGGTGATAGCGGATCGATGAGCATGAATCTACTCTGCGTCAGCAATGGTCACGGGGAAGATGCCATTGCGGTGCGGGTTTTGAAGGAATTACGGCAACTGCCAGGGGCTCCTAGCCTGGCGGCTTTGCCCATTGTGGGCGAGGGTGGTGCCTTTCAGAAGGCTGGCATTGCCATTGCTGGGCCAACTAAAACCATGCCCTCTGGAGGATTCATTTATATGGATCGCAAGCAGGTCATGCGTGACCTGCGAGGCGGGTTAGTTAGCCTTACGCTTGAGCAACTTAAAACGCTGCGCCACTGGGCCAGCACGGGGAGCAAAATTCTTGCCGTTGGCGACATTGTACCCCTGGCTATGGCCTGGGCCAGCGGGGCCGACTACACCTTTATTGGCACAGCCAAGTCAGAATATTTTGTGCGTAATGAAAAAAATCGCCTACCGGATCGCCCTTGGTTAGAGGGGCGCACCGGTTCTGTCTATCTGCCCTGGGAGCGGTGGCTGATGGCTCATCCTCGCTGCCAGGGGGTGTTTGTGCGCGATCAGCTAACGGCAGACTACCTGCAAAACCAGGGCGTGGCCGCCCTCTACTGCGGTAACCCAATGATGGATGGCCTAGACTCCTCCGCGACAAAGCTAGCGGCTCTTACAGCGGCCTTTCCCCCAGCAGAGGCTGTCCTTACTCTGGCACTGCTGCCAGGCTCACGGGCACCGGAAGCCTTTGATAACTGGGAGCGCATCCTAGTCGCGTTGACCAGTGTGGAAGCGGCGTTTCCCCATCGGAAACTGCGGCTTTTGGGGCGATCGCCCCCTCCCTAAACCTGGCTGTGCTAAAAGATGCTTTGCTAGAGTCCCACTGGCGACCCGAACCAGCCCCTTACCCTACCTTCACCCGGCCTAATAGCCGTTTGGTGTTGACCACCGATGCCTTTGCTGAATGCCTGCACCTAGCCGATGCTGCCATTGCCACCACAGGCACCGGGGCAGAGCAAGCCGTGGGTCTTGTAGCTGTGTTTACCATGCCAGGGCCAGGGCCACAGTTTACCTATGCCTTTGCCGAAGCCCAGGCCCGGCTACTGGGGCCTTCCATAATTCTGGTGCTAGAGCCTGAGCAGGTTGGTACCGCAATGACCGCTTGCCTACACGATGCCAACCGTCTCCAGCACATTGCCTGTAACGGTCGCCAGCGCATGGGCCAGGTGGGTGCAGCCCGTGCCATTGCCCAACGGCTTCACCAGAGCTATGGGGAACAGGACAGGGGAAAGGGGACAGGGGGAGATAGAAAATAGCGGCGGCACCAAGCGGCGGATCAAGCTAATCTTTGGATCCCAACTGTGCGTCTACCACCTCTTCCGCCAGCCCAAACGGAGAGGGTCATCCCAGCACCGCCCAGGGCATTGACGACGGTAACGCCCGGTTCTGGATGGGCGATAAATTCCGTATGGCCCGGTAGCTTGGCATAGATGCCGTGCCAGGTGGCGGCGATGTGGAAATCGGGCACGCGGGCAAAGCCCTTCAGGTAGTTGAGCACAAAGTCGTTGATATCGGCGCGGTCGAAGGGGTCGAAGGTGAGGCCGTATTCGTGGGAATCGCCCAAAATTAGCTCGCCCAGGCCGTTTTGAGACATCATCACGTGGATGTGCCAATCCACCGCAAAGGCAAGCATTTGCGCGGTAAGCATCAGCAGCACAGCCCCGCTTACCACCCACGTTCGCATATCACGCGGCGACGGAACAGCGCGGCAAGCATCGCCCCCACCGCCACAAAGTA
>JAAUUR010000161.1 GCA_012031045.1 Leptolyngbyaceae cyanobacterium SM2_5_2 | reverse complement strand
TTAATGAAGCTTCACTTTTAGCAAACCTTTCACGTCAGACTATGTTCCCCACCCACCGCCCTCGCCGTCTGCGCCAGCACCCGCAATTCGCCGCATGGTGCAAGAAAATCTAGTCACCCAGGCTGATTTGATCTATCCCCTGTTTGCGGTACCCGGCGACCAGGTGGCGAAGGAAGTCACCTCGATGCCAGGAGTCTACCAACTCTCGGTGGATAAAATTGTGGAAGAGGCTAAGGAAGTCTACGACCTGGGCATTCCTGCCATCATTTTATTCGGCATTCCAACGGATAAAGATACCGATGCCACCGGTGCCTGGCATGACTGCGGCATTGTGCAGAAGGCCACCACCGCCGTCAAGGAAGCCGTGCCTGACCTGGTGGTAATTGTCGATACCTGCCTCTGCGAGTACACATCTCACGGCCACTGTGGCTACCTGGAGGTGGGCGATTTGACCGGTCGCGTACTGAACGATCCGACGTTGGAACTACTCAAAAAAACCGCTGTATCTCAGGTCAAAGCTGGGGCCGATATTATTGCTCCCTCAGGCATGATGGATGGCTTTGTGCAGGCGATTCGGGCTGGGCTAGATGAACACGGCTTTGAGGACATCCCCATCCTCTCCTACGCCGCCAAGTACGCTTCAGCCTACTACGGGCCATTTCGTGATGCGGCAGAGTCGGCTCCCCAGTTTGGTGATCGCCGCACCTACCAAATGGATCCTGCCAACGGCACCGAAGCCCTCAAGGAAATTGAACTGGATATTGCTGAAGGGGCTGACATGCTGATGGTCAAGCCTGCCCTGGCTTACATGGATGTGATCTGGCGGGTCAAGCAGGCTACTAACCTGCCGGTGGCAGCCTATAACGTGTCTGGTGAGTACGCCATGGTCAAGGCCGCTGCCCTTAACGGCTGGGTAGACGAGCAAAAAGTGGTGCTGGAAACCATGACCAGTTTTAAGCGCTCTGGGGCCGACCTGATTTTGACCTACCACGCTAAGGACGTAGCTCGTTGGCTGGGGTGAACCGGCGCGATTTGTGAGCCTAATGTCCTAGAAGGCAGCAACGTCAGTCGGGACAGTTTTGCGAATCTAGAATACAGGAGTTAGGAGCCAGAAGGGTCATAAACTCCTGGTATTTCTGGCTCCTAGCTTCTACCCCATGCCCCCTTTGTTAGTCCGGGACGCCCTAGGCCGGTTGCACCTGGGGCGACTGTAGCAGTGCCTGAATTGAGGATTTTTCCAACAATCCAGCCAGGGAACCATCGCTACGAATAACGGCCAGGGCAGGCTGATTCTGCGTTTCGAGGGTTTGAATCACCTCCAACAGGGGTTGGTCAGAAGACACCGTCATCAGACCTGTAGCGGATGCCATAACAGCGGACACAGGAGTATATGCCCAGGTTTCACGGGGTACCTGTCGCAGGGCATCAACCAAGATAGTGCCAATCAATGTCCCGGTTTCATCCACCACCAGAAACTTGCGCCAGGTCAGCGCACCGGATAGTAGAGTTGTGTCCGCAAACTCCCGTAGGGGAGTACTAGCCATCACAATGGGGCTGTTTTGCACCACCGCATCGGCTGCCGTTAGGCCAGTCAGCCGTCCCTGTAGCTCACCAAATTGAGCGGTCCGGTTGGCGTTTTGCAGCATGAACAAGCCAATCAGTAGGGTCCAAACGCTGCCAATGGGGCTAAGGCCCACCACTGAACCCAAACCAAGGACGATCGCTGTCCAGCCAATCAACTGCCCCACCCGACTGGCCACCACCAGTCCTTTGTAGGGTTGGCCAGTAATTTGCCAAACCAGGGCTTTTAGCACATTGCCACCATCCAGGGGCATGCCAGGAATCAGGTTAAAGGCTCCCAAAGCCAGGTTAATGTAGGCCAGTAGGCCCACAATACCGGCCACTGGGCCAGAAATCGGCAGCACTTGCCCAGCGGTAAAAAACAGCGTAAACAGAGTAAAACTGACGAGTGGGCCAGCAATGGCCACCCAGAATGCACCTTTGGGCGTTTCTGACTCCTTTTCTAGGGCGGCTAGCCCACCGAAGAGAAACAGCGTAATTGAGTTTACTCCAATGCCCTGTCGTCTAGCCGCAAAGCTATGGCCCAGTTCGTGGGCTAATACCGAGGCAAAGAGCAGTAGGGCCGCCCCTAGCCCTAGTACCCAGGGTAGTCCGCCTTCCAACTGGGGAAACGCCCTGGCCAAACCGCCGCCGTAGTCCCAGGTAACGAGGGCTAACACCAGAAACCAGGACACATTCACGTAGAAGGGAATGCCAAATAGATTCCCCAGCCTTAAATTGCCGTTCATAGGGCACCTCATTATTTTTGTAGAGGTAAAGCTTGATGCTTTATTATTCTCACCTATTGTAACGAAGTGTTAACTGGCCTCTCATGTTGTTGATGGCGTAAGAACCGAAGACAGCAGGGTAGATACACGCCCAATCTGAGGCGTCTCCTAGACAATTGCAACGGAACCCAATCTATCGAAGACGAACCAAACCGGCTAGGATGAAGAGTACGCCCTCAAGGGGTGATGTTTGGTTGTTTTGTTTGTATTGCTGTTAGGTCAATCGGTAAAGCATGTCTCTGTTTGACTGGTTTGCTAATCGTCGAAAATCTGGCCCCATTAGCGAAGATCGCCAAGAGCGAGAAATTGCCGATGGCCTCTGGACTAAGTGTGAGCACTGCGGAGTGCTGACCTACACCAAGGATCTTCGCGCTAATCAGTGGGTATGTGGTGAGTGTGGTCACCACCACCGAATTTTTAGCGATGAGCGCATCCGTCAGCTCATTGATGCTGATACTTGGCAACCGCTAGATATCCACCTTCAACCGAAAGATCCGCTGGCCTTTAAAGACCGTAAAGCCTACGGCGATCGCCTGCGTGACACCCAGGCTAAAACCCAATTAGCCGATGCCGTACAAACTGGTATTGGTCAGCTAGATGGTCTACCCGTAGCTCTGGGCATTATGGACTTTCGCTTTATGGGCGGCAGCATGGGCTCGGTAGTGGGAGAAAAGCTCACCCGCTTAATTGAGCGAGGCACCCGCGACCGTCAGCCGGTGATTATCATCTGCGCCTCCGGTGGGGCACGGATGCAGGAAGGGATGTTAAGCCTGATGCAAATGGCTAAAATCTCGGGCGCGCTGCAACAGCATCAGGCTGCTCGGCTACTCTATCTGCCGGTGCTGACCCACCCTACCACCGGCGGCGTAACCGCTAGCTTTGCCATGTTGGGAGATATTATTCTGGCCGAGCCCAAAGCCACTATTGGATTTGCTGGTCGCCGCGTAGTCGAGCAAACCCTGCGCGAAAAGCTCCCGGATGACTTTCAGACCGCTGAATACCTGCGTGACCACGGCTTTGTAGATCTGATTGTGTCGCGTACTCAGCTTAAGGCAACCCTAGCCCAGCTTATTCGCCTGCATCAGCCCCTGCCAACCCCTGATCCTATTAGTTTAGGCTCAACAAAGCCCGATTGGGCCAATGGGCTACAGCCTGCAACATCCTCTGTCCACATTATTGCCGAGTAATTCTTGGTCATAACCAAATCGCGGTGACGAAATCGCCCGGAAAACTTGGGAATGACCCCTTTCGGTGGCATGATAGTCATTACTAGATCGACTTGGTGGAGTTAACTCTCCTATCGAGTTCGCTGTGTTGATGTCCATAACCTGAGCCCTATATATTCGAGGAGAACCATGTTGAAGAGATGCATTTGGCTAGTTGCGGTCGCACTCTTCTTTATCAGCCACTTGATAATGGGAGATGCTATCGCGGCTGAGCTAGATGAGGCTACCCGCACGGTTAAGCTCAACCCAGAGGGCGACACCGTAGTCCTATCCTTAGAGCAAGTAACCCGCGGGCGACGTCAGTTCAATTACGCCTGTGGCACCTGTCACGTGGGCGGCATCACTAAAACCAACCCTACGGTAGGACTGGATCCAGAATCCTTAGCTGGCGCTTTGCCTCCCCGCGACAATGTTGAAACCCTGGTTGATTACCTAAAAGAACCCACCACCTACGATGGGCTAACCGATATTTCCCAGGTTCACCCTAGCAAAAAGAGCGCCGATATTTTCCCGAAAATGCGCAGCTTAACTGAGGAAGATTTGGTGGCCATTTCGGGACATATTCTGCTTCAGCCTAGGGTGATCGGGGATATGTGGGGTTCCGGCAAAACTCGATTTTCGGCTCCACCCATTTAGCGCTGCTTGGGGCCAGCGCTTTGTCAGCGCGTCCTGTGGGAGGAAAGGGATGCGGACAACCCCTGCCCTCTTCTCCCTGAGGGAGTTTCTACTGCCAAGTCAAAGGGGAAATTACCCCTAAACCAGGCCCCAAAATGGCGGTATTAGCGGGTAAGATGCCATAGGAGGGCTGTTTGCCAGCCCCATCAATTGAACTGGAGATATAAGCCTTTAGAGGTAGCTATGCAACGTGTAATTCGTGCCGCCCAGCGTTTGGGCCTGGTCTTTTTGTCTGTTCTGCTGGTGGTGGGTGCCCTGACTGTGGCGTCAGCTCCGGCATCAGCCACCAACTATGAAGTCAAAATGGGCTCTGACGCTGGTCTGCTTGTGTTTGAACCCAGCACCATCACTGTTAAACCGGGCGACACGGTCACTTGGGTTAACAACAAAATGGCCCCTCACAATGTTGTCTTTGACGATGCCAATACCCCTGGCGACAAGGCTCTGGCCGACAGCGTTTCCCACACCCAACTGACCTTCGCTCCTGGCGAAAACTATTCCACTACTTTTACCAGCGATATGCCCGCTGGTACTTACACCTATTACTGCGCTCCCCACCGGGGTGCTGGTATGGTAGCCAAGGTAGTTCTAGAAAACTAGGTGCTTGGGCTGAGTGTTTTGTTCCGCCTCCTAGCATCGTGATAGTACCAAGATCCTAATAATCATGGGAGCGCTCCTGGGAGCGCTCTTTTTTATGGCCGATTTATACTGCTTTATACTGATACCTCTTCAAGTTGAGCTAACATTAGGCCGAACCTCGGTAACCTACTGCCCAAACTCCAGGCGCACCTGCTCCACCATTTGAGCCGTAATTTGTTCAACCTGCTGCTCACGAGCTACATCTTCAATGCGCTTTCTAGCCTGCGCCCGCACAAAGTAGGGAATATTCCTTAGTTTGGCCTGGGCCTCTGCTGTCCAGGGAGGAGTATCTGTCATTCGGTAAAGCGGCTACCTGTTAGCGCGGATATTCACATCCTATAGGCATCCCTTGCATCAATGTGAGGTTTTGGCCAAGGTGTAATGTTCTTTCAGGAATCTGCTGACCAGATGGCGTAGATTACAGTGTCAGTTGATGAATACCTCCATGGTGGGGAAACATAGCGTCAGGTTTAGCCTGTGCAGCCTTGGCACAGGTGGTTAGCCCTGTTGATGGGGCTGGGTTTTATGGGTTGACGGCCCTGTGGCTGTTTCAAACATTTTGCCCGTGGGAACACTGTATGCCAACGCCGACTGATGGCCGATCTGTACGAGTTATTCGAGAGTGTCATGGTAGCAACACCCCGTTTTAGCCGAGACGAAGCCTTACTGAAGGCCCCTTCTCTAGACTCAGAATTTACATTAGCCGATTCCGATCAGTAGGGGGCAGTCTGTCGCTTTCTGACTTCTCTGCGGATGTCTCTGACACCGAACTTGCAGAGCCAGACGCCACGGAAACAGACGATTTTGACGCTGACACTGCTGCAATCCTTAAAAATCGGCGCACTACTGACCTGGTACGCCTTTATCTGCAAGAAATTGGCCGGGTACGGCTGTTGGCGCGGGATGAGGAGGTCTCAGAGGCTCAGTGTGTTCAAAGCTATATGCAGCTCTTGCAAAATTTGGAGCAAGCCGCCCAAGCAGAAGGCGGTATTTTAAGCACGTATCATACACTGTTGCAAACTCGTGATCGCCTCTCCTCGCAGCTAGGCTACCGCCCCTCTCTAGAACGCTGGGCCATGGAAGCAAATGTGCCTATTGCGGAACTGAAACCTACCCTGGCCGCCGGCAAGCGGGCCTGGGCTGACCTCAACACCCTCACGGTTGACGAGCTTGAGCAGATGATTGCCGAAGGTCAGCGGGCTAAGGAGCACATGATTAAGGCTAACCTGCGGCTGGTCGTGTCGGTGGCTAAAAATATCAGAACCGTGGCCTAGAACTGCTCGATCTGATTCAGGAAGGCACCCTAGGGTTGGAACGAGCGGTAGAAAAATTCGACCCCACTAAGGGTTACCGCTTTAGCACCTACGCCTACTGGTGGATTCGCCAGGGCATTACCCGTGCCATTGCCACCCAAAGCCGCACCATTCGCCTACCGGTTCACATCACCGAAAAGCTCAACAAAATCAAAAAGGCCCAACGTAAGCTGTCTCAGGAGAAGGGGCGTACCCCCTCTGTTGAAGACATTGCGCGGGAATTGGATATGACGGCGTCCCAGGTGCGCGAGGTGCTGCTGCGAGTGCCCCGTGCCGTATCGCTGGAAACGAAGGTCGGCAAGGATCGCGACACAGAACTGGGAGATTTACTGGAGACCGATGCCATGTCGCCAGAGGAAATCCTGATTCGTGAGTCACTCCGGCGTGACTTGCAACAGCTGATGGCCGACCTGACCACCCGCGAACAGGATGTCATCAATATGCGATTTGGTTTGGGAGATGGTACCCCTTACTCCCTGGCGGAAATTGGCCGTGCTTTGGAACTCTCTCGCGAACGGGTGCGCCAGATTGAATCTAAGGCACTGCAAAAACTGCGCCAGCCCAAGCGCCGCAACCGCATTCGCGATTACCTGGAAGCCTTGAGCTAGCTGGAGTTCTGGTATAACAGTGCTAATTTCAGAGCCAGGGGCTAGAGTTCAGGAGAAGCTGAATTCTAGCCCCTGGCTTCGGTATTCCTGTTCATAATAAGAAAGGATTTAGCCAAATTGGCAGACGGTTGGCATGGAGATGACCACGGGTGATTGTAAGCTCCTACAAATACGATATTGATGCGATTGTGCGCGGCTATTCTCAGGGATATTTTTTGATGGCCGATGGCGAAGGCGATGATTTGGGCTGGTATTCCAGTCGGCAACGCACGCTTATCCCGATGGATCATCGGTTTCGCTACCCCAAGTCGCTCCGGCGGGCGCTAAACCAAAATCGCTTTCAGGTGACTATTAACCAGGCGTTTAAGGAGGTCGTTGATGGCTGCGCCGACCGCGATACCACCTGGATTTCTTCAGAACTCAAGCAGGTTTACTGGGAGCTGTACAAAACCGGCTGGGCCTACAGCTTTGAAACTTGGCAGGCTAATGAATTAGCTGGGGGCATTTTAGGTCTGGTAATTGGTGGTGGATTTATTGGGGAGTCGATGTTCTTTCGTATTTCGGAAGGCTCTAAGGTGGCTATGGTTAAGCTGGTGGAACACTTACGTCAGCGCCACTTTGTCTTGTTTGACGCTCAGATGATGAACCCTCACCTGGCCCGCTTTGGTGCCTATGTGATTGCGGATCGAGAGTACAAGAGCCTGCTAAAAGTAGCGCTGGCTCAAAAATGTAGCTTTGTCTGATGGAACGGCTACCATACTTGCCTGATTGAAGGTTCTATCCCATCAAGAGTTTAGGCTTCTATTTTAATAATTCTCTAGCTATAGCTAAACAAAACAACCATCCCTGCGGGTTGTCTTGGCGCTCAGCCAGGTACTTGAACTTCCAGCAACGTGATTTTCTGGCTTTGATCAAGTAAAACCTGCTTTTACCTGCTTGAATTGGTGAATCAGTTGTTCGTGTTGTTGCTTAAGCTGCATGAACTGCTGGTACCAGTCATCGTGAGATAAAAAGCTGTCAAGATCACGTTGCTCAACCCGCTGAGCCAACGATGCCCTGGCGCTTGCCCCAACCATGTTGGTTCCCATTACATCAACCACATTGGGCAAAGCGGGCAAGGGAGAGGTTGATACTTTCTGTTCTAAAACCGCCAGCCGTTCCTGCACAGAGCCATCCAGCCCCTGCTGAGAAAACCGGGAAATTAGCTCGGTTACAGTTACCCCTTCCTCTTCGGCCCTGGCTTTGAGCTGGGTGATGAGGGGTTCAGGAAATCTAAAACTTACTGGTTTCTTCTCGGCCATAGCTCTAATGCAATACGAAAACCCTGGTCTAACTAATTTGTAATGCTAACATAAGTACTAGTATACATGAATTGTTTTTCTTGCTTTCACACAATATTTAAGTGGTCAGGCTGTGGCCACTGAATGCCAATGAGCCCGTTATGGGCCTTAACACGCTATCTCAGGTGCGTTGAACGTTCTAAAGGTCAGGGTTTCATGCCCAAAAGCAAGCTGATCACCTCAACCTATCAGCGCCAGAAGCGATAGATCTTATGTATTGACAGTATTAATACATTTGAACTACAATTTACCCAGGTCAATTAGCTGCCCCTAACTGCGTAGTGTTGAGAGCGATACAGCGGCCAGCTAATGGCTACCTCGGTGTGAACGGGTCATTCCTATAAATCGTCTCCTTATAAAGGGGTAGGAACTATATAAAGGGGTAGGAACTATGAGCAAGCGCAAACGCTTCAACCAACGATATCAACGCCCTCAACCTGAGGAGAGACCGCCCAGCCCTTGGCGACAAATAACCCATCTGGCGCTGTTGCTGACCTGGATGATCACGTTCCAAACGTTGCCGGGGCTCATTGCTCTGATCGAAGCGGGGGGAGCCAACCCTGAAGAGCCGCCATTGTCCCAGGCTGAGGAAATCGATTACGGGCAAGAACTTTCAGATTTGCTCGCAACTGAGGGGATAGACCCTGGCTACTTCAACTGGATTCGATCCGATTGGGTCAAGCTAATGAATATCCCCTGGTCGAATCTCTCTGACGCAGACAAGTTAGCCGTTGCCCAAGACTTGCTGAACCGCCTGGACATAGCCTTGTATCCCAGCACCTTAACCAACCTGCCTACTAGAGAGCGGGGCTACTTTACTCGCCTTATTGAGCAGCACACTGTCGAAAACCGTGACTTACAGCCCGCTTACGATGCGGCAGACGAGCGGTTTTACGTCGCCTTCCCGGAACTCAGGGAGGTGAATATTGAACGCACCGCCTTTAGGTTTGTCTGGCTTGGTGTGTTTGAAGATGTCTCGAACGACCTGCTGGTCATCATGTCGGAAGACGGGGATGCTTTGACCTTCGGGCTATAGGCTCATGACCCTCACGGGCTAACCCATTGCACAGACCACTCGAAACCCTAAATCGTCGTATTTCACCTCTGGTCTATCGCTTTGGCGAAAGGCAGACCGGCTGTATTGGGAGCCAAATATCCATCCTCTGCGCCGATTAGGGCAACTCGGCCTTCAAAAAACCCAGCACTTCATCACACCAATCAATCCAGTCTTGCTCGTAGCGCATGCCTCGGCGCAGGGTGAGGTAGCGAAACTGCTCAGTTTTTGGTGGATTCGTCATCGCTTGATACTGAGCATCCATCGCCTGGTAGTCGGTCAGCTTTTCGCAGTGCATTTGGCGACGGCGATAGAGTTCTTCTATCAAGCGATTCGGCTCAACAAAGGGGGCCGCTAATACCTTAACTAGTAAGTCTTCGCGGATGGGCGTGGGTTCAGTCGGTTCTGCGTACCAGCGCCTTAGCTCGGCCTGACCTGCCGGGGTGATGTCATAGATCTTTTTGTCGGGTTTTCCTTCCTGGGGCACCGTTTCAAACCGCACCCAGCTCTGCTGTTCCATTTTGGCCAACTCGCGGTAAATCTGCTGCTGGCTGGCTTGCCAGTAGCAACTGACGGTTTCTTCAAAACACTTGCTAATGTCATAGCCGCTGCGGGGCTGATAAGACAGCACGGCCAGGATGGTATGGGAAAGCGCCATAGAGACTTTGAACTATCGGTTGACATATTCAACTATTTGAATATACCCTATGGACATAGTAAACAACAAGTTGAATATCACTAGTTTGTATATCTACTAGTTGGTTAGTGCTTTGTTGTCTATTATCTGTCTGTATTGCTTTCAAAGGTGCCGTCATGACTGCCGAGGCTCCCGTTTCTCTAGATTTGGCTGCTACTCCAGAACCACCTCAGCCTGCTGTCGAGGCTAGTTCTCTTGGGGCATTTCGCAATATACGATTTCGCCCTCGGTGGTGGTGGTTAGCCCCCCTGGCCGCCATTCCTCTAACCTTGGGCCTGGGTGTGCGCTACCTTGGCCCGGCTGAGTCGGTTGCACCAGCGGCCCCGCTGCCGGTAGAAGCCATAGCCCTGAAGGCTGTCAATTCCTACACGGTTGAACGCCAATATGTTGGCGAAATTGTGGCCCAGCGCACCAGCAGTCTGGGCTTTGAGCAGGGAGGAACCGTGGTTGCTTTGCTGGTAGACGAGGGCGATCTCGTCACCACTGGCCAATCACTGGCTCGCCTCGATACCCGCAGTCTGACTACCCAGCGCCAACAGCTTGTGGCCCAGCGAGATCAAGCGATCGCTACCCTGACTGAATTACAAAATGGGCCT